>JAXIPK010000146.1:0-4844 GCA_045402975.1 Acidobacteriota bacterium | reverse complement strand
GCTATCGCAGCCTCCAGGACGGCGCCGCAGTTGAGTTCGAGGTGACCAAGGGCCCCAAGGGCCTGCAGGCCGCCAACGTAACCCAACTCTAAAGCTTCACTAAGCCGAACTCAAGAGCCGGGCCTTCGGGCCCGGCTCTTTTTCTTGCCTAGTGGGCCCGGGAGAAGTGCTCGTGGACGATGTACCATCGCTTCCCGTGCTTGGCGAACACGTGGCTGCCGCGCCCGCGTATCGCGCGCCGGCCCAGCTTGACCGTCCAGTAGAACGACGCCACGGCGCTGGCGCCGTAGACCTGCACCCGCGGCTGGGCGATACGGTAGCTCACGCGGGGCGATTGCCCGAGATAGTGCTGAAAGGTTTGCTTCAGGGGGCCCAGGCCGGCGATGCGGCGGTGGCGGGTGGACGAGAAACCAACAAAACTGCGCGCGAACGGCTTGAGCAGCGCGCTAATACGCCTGTGGTTGAAGTCAGCAACCTGTTGACGCTCGAGACGAAGAATCTCCTTTTGTGCGGCCATTGGCTCCTCCTGCTTTCAGGCTTTGTCCTTGCAATCGGTCGGGGAACTGGGCAGCGCTGATTCCCTTCGGCTTCGCTCAGGGTCTCCGCTTCGCTTCGAGAAATCCCGTTCCAGCTGGCGTTCCATCTAGAGAATCGTGCGCTGGGCAGAGGTCATGGCCTACCTCCGAAGGGGCTGCTGGAGGAATGGTAGCACGGTCGGCAACCGACGAACCGATAAACCAGTAAACCGATCAACCCTCTTCGGGGCTATAATTATTCCATGAATGAGCAGCCGCACCGGCCGCCCGGGCCGCCGCGCCACTTCGGCGGGCCGCCCAGCCGCGACCTGGCCAACATCCAGGACGGGTTTCTCAATCAACTGCGGCGCGACCGCCTGACTGTGACCATCTATCTGATGAGCGGCGCCCAGCTCACCGGGCGCGTGAAGAGTTTCGACAAGTTCTCGCTGCTGCTCGAATCCGAAGGCCAGGAGCAGCTCATCTTCAAGCACGCCATCGCCACCGTCGTCGCCAGCAAGACTCCCGCCGGAGGGACTCCGCAAGGGCAGGGATGAAGACGCTGCGCCCGGTGAACCACGCGGAGCGGGCTTTGCTGGTTGGAATCCGCCTGCCTCGACGCTTCCAGGGAAGTTCCGACGACAGTTTGGACGAGCTCGACGCGCTGGCGCGCGGCGCCGGCGCCGAGGTCCTCGGGCGACGCGAGCAAACCCGCGAGCGGCCCGACCCGGCTACGCTCGTCGGTAGCGGCAAAGCCGAAGAGCTCCACCGCGAAGCAGAAGAGCTGGGCGCCGACCTGCTCCTCTTCGACCACGACCTCACGCCCACGCAGCTCCGCAACCTCTCGGCCGGCGGCGACGAGCGCGTGCTCGACCGCACCCAGCTTATCCTCGATATTTTTGCTCGGCGCGCCCGCACGCGCGAGGGGCAGTTGCAGGTCGAGCTGGCGCAGTTGAACTACCTGCTGCCGCGGCTGACGGGGAAGGGAGTCGAGCTCTCGCGCCTGGGCGGCGGCATCGGCACGCGCGGCCCGGGTGAAACGAAGCTGGAAACCGACCGCCGCCGCATCCGCAGTCGCATCGGTGCGTTGAAGAAAGAGCTGGAGACCGTGCGTCGTCGTCGTGCGCAGCAGCGTCAGGCGCGGCAGGGCGCGCCGACTCTGGCGTTGGTTGGCTACACCAACGCCGGGAAGTCCACACTCTTCAACGCGCTCACCGACGCGCAGGTCGAAGTTTCCTCGAAACTCTTTGCCACGCTGGACCCGACGCTGCGCGCGCTGGCCCTGCCCTCCGGGCGGCGCGCTCTGCTCTCGGACACCGTCGGCTTCATCCGCCATCTTCCGCCGGGATTGGTGGCGGCGTTCCACGCCACGCTGGAAGAAGTCGAGCAGGCAGGGATGATTCTCCACGTGAGCGACCTCTCCAACCCGCAGCATCCCGAGCAGGACGAAGAAGTCGTGAAGGTTCTCACCGAATTGGGCGCGGCGGAGACGCCGCGGCTGATGGTCTTCAACAAAATCGACCGGTTGAGTGCCGAGGAATGCCGGCGGTTGAAGAATTCTCCGCGCGCGGTGTTCGTCTCGGCGCTGACGGGTGAGGGACTGGCCGATTTGCGCCGGCAAATTGACGCCCAACTGCCCGGCGACCCGCTGGTGCATCTCACGCTGCGCTTTTCGGCCGCCGACGGGCGTCCCCGCGCCTTGATCCACCAGTGGGGGCGCGTTCTGAGCGAGCAATTCCGTGACGGAACCGTCTGCTTGGAAGTGGAGCTGCCGGAATCGGTCGCCCGTCAGGTTCGCGAATTCGCACTTCAGCCGGAGTCTTCTACCTTTCGATGAAACCGCAGTCCCAATGGTGTGCTGCGACCGCGGGGCGCGAGACAACTTGCTGTTGGCAAAGGGGTTTTGGCTGTGGAAAAAAATGTGGAAACTCAAATCTCGCTGGACGCCGCATGAATGCTGCGCTTTCGGAGAGGTCTCTTGCGTGCTGCGTGTGCCACTGCGTAACTCGCTGATAATGCATCGCTTGCAGAAGCGGGCGGCGCTGCTGCCCAGCCAAACACCAAGACTGCAGGCAAAACCGGAAGAAGAATCGGTCCGCCAGTTTTGCACATTTCTGAGGCACGCGAGAAGCGGTTGACACTGGCGCAATTCGGCGCGTATAGTCGCAGCAGCTTGAGCGGAGCGGCGCGCAAAAGTCGGTCCAGCAGGCAGTGATGAACTTCCCGAACACGCTGACGCTATTTCGAATCTTTCTAATTCCCCTGCTAGTAGTCGTACTTCTAACGCGGGGGCAGAATTCCGAGCTGTGGGGCGTCGCCATCCTGCTGGGAGCGGCGATGACCGACTGGCTGGACGGCTACTGGGCGCGCACGCGGCGGCAAATCACGACGCTGGGGGTGCTGCTCGACCCCATCGCCGACAAATTGCTCATTTCGGCCGCCTTCATCAGCCTGGTGGAGCTCAATCTGGCCCCGGCCTGGATGGTGGTTATCATCATCGGGCGCGAAATCGCCGTTCAGGGGCTGCGCATCATCGCCACCGCGGAGGGCTTCAGCGTAGCGGTATCGGACTTGGGCAAGTTGAAGATGATTTTGCAGGTGTGCGCCGCCGCGATCCTGATCCCCTCGCACCGTTTCCCCGAGTTGCTGCCGGCCGGCACGCTGGCGCTGTGGCTGGTGATGCTCTCGGCGCTGGTGAGCGCAGTGCGCTACTTCGCCGAGTTCTGGCGCCACCTCGACGACCGGGTCAAGCAGCGCCGCGCCAAGCTGTTGGTTGTGCACCCGCCGGCCAAGAAGCAAGATGTCGCCGCTCAATGAAGACGAGCAACGCTGGCTGCTAAGCCTGGCGCGGCAGGCGATTCGCGCCGCGCTGCGGAGTGAAGCACTCGACCTCAGCGCGCTCGTCGGCTCCCTTCCTTCCCAAAAACTGAGTGAAGTCGGCGCCGCTTTTGTAAGCCTGCACCGCCACGGATGCTTGCGCGGCTGCGTCGGCTACATCGTGGCCCGCAAGCCGCTCTACGAAACTGTCGCCGAAGCCGCCACCGCGGCGGCCTTCCACGACATGCGCTTTCCCCCGTTGCAGGAGAATGAGTTTGCCGGCCTGGAGATTGAAATCTCCGTGCTTTCGCCATTCTCTACGGTTGCGCCGGAAGAAATTCGCCCCGGGGAGCACGGGCTGATGATTTCGCTCGGACCGCAGCGCGGGTTGCTCCTGCCGCAGGTGGCGACCGAATACGGATGGACGCGCGAGCGCTTTCTCGAAGAGACCTGCCTGAAGGCCGGCCTGGAGACGGACGCCTGGAAGAAAGGCGCTCGAATAGAGGCGTTCACCGCCTGTGTTTTCTCGGAGGCCACCCTGGCGGCGCCGGAAAAGAAATAGCCGCTGCCGGAGGCAGCGGCTATTCAACAGTCCAAAAAGTCAGCTAGGGTCAGCGCCCGAGGACGAAGTGGGACCGGCGGTTGAGCTGCCGGCAGGATTCATCCATCGATTCTGAGCAGAACTGTTCGGTCCGGCCGAGGCTCAGCGTGCGGAGCTGGTTGGAGTCGACGCCCAGTTGAACCAGCGCCGCTGCGGTATTGTCGGCCCGCCGCTGGCCGAGCCCGGCGTTGTACACGTCTTCGCCAATCATGTCGCAGTTGCCCTCAATCACCACCCGCAGGTTCGGGTGCTGGCGCAGGAAGTTGGCGGCGCGCTGCAGAGTCGAAGCCGCGTCGGGGCGGATATCATCCTTGTTGAAGTCAAAGAAGATGTCCTGCACGTTCTGCGCGAACATGCCGGCGATGTCGGGCTGCGGCGTGGGCGCCGGCGGTTGCGGCGGTTCCACCACCGTAATCGTGGCGCTGTCTTCCGCCGACCCGCCCGGCCCGCTGGCCGTCAAGTGAAAAGTAGTTGTCTGCGTCGGATAGATTGTTTCCGTCCCGCGGCGGCCCACCGGGCCTATGCCGGAGATTTCCACCTGGTTGGCGGACGCCGTAACCCAGCTCAATACGGCTGTCTGCCCACGCACAATGCGGTCGGGAACCACGGTGATGTCCGCCTTGGGCGCCTGGGGCGGCTGCGGCTCCACGAAGTCACCGGCGTGGACTTCCGCCAGGCTCAGGCCGACCACCACGGTCGCGCTGCGGTCCTCGACGTGCACGACCATGCCTTCGCCGAGGAGTTCACGCGGCAGGCGATTGCGAGTGGCGGTGTCGATGGGAATCTCTCCGTCGCGGGGGACGCCCTTATAGCGGCGCCACTGGCCGCGCACCACACCCTTGTAGCCCTCAAATTCGGTTCCGCGTCCCCAGCGGAAGAACCGCAGGTAGTCGCCCACCTTGATGCCGTCG
>JAXIPK010000258.1:0-2841 GCA_045402975.1 Acidobacteriota bacterium | reverse complement strand
ACCGACTCCAGCCTGAGCCTGCCGCACGGCAAGCGCCTCTCGCTTTCCGTGACCAGCGGCAAGGACAAGGGCAAAGTGCACGCTATTTCCAAACCGCGCATGGTGCTGGGCCGCTCCGGGACGGATATTGCGGTGGACGACACGGAGGTCTCCCGCCAGCACTGCGCTCTGGAAGTGCACGGCACCAAGGTGCGCGTCGTGGACCTGGGCAGCACCAACGGGACTTTTGTCGGCGGGCAGCGCGTTGAGAACAGCGAGATTGAGCATCTGGGAGAATTCCGCATCGGCGGGACGACCCTGATGCTGACCGTCTTCGAGTCGGTTTAGCTCCGGCCACCACAACCACAGGAACCATGGAAAGCCTGGGACGCTACCAAATCCAGCAGGAGTTGGGCCGCGGCGCCATGGGCACGGTCTACCGCGCCTACGATCCCAAGATTGACCGCGTGGTGGCGGTCAAGACCATCGCGCTGAGCGGCATCGACGCTGCCGGCGAGGCCGACTTTCGCCGCCGCTTCGTGCGCGAGGCGCAGGCCGCCGGAAAACTCTCGCACGGCGGCATCGTAACCATCTACGACGTGGGCGAAGACGAAGCGACGCGCACGCCCTTCATCGTGATGGAGTACATCGAAGGCACGACGCTGGAGGAGCTGGGCCGCGGCGAGCGGCTGCCGCTCGGGCAGGCACTGGAGATGGTCGCGCAGGTGGCCGAGGCGCTCGACTACGCCCACGAGCGCGGGATCGTCCACCGCGACATCAAGCCTGCCAACATCATCGTCACTCCCGACGGCCGCGCCAAGATCACCGACTTCGGCATCGCCAAGCTGGTGCAGACGCAGTTCACTCAACCGGGACAGGTGCTGGGCACGCCGGCCTACATGTCGCCCGAGCAGTTGAGCGGCGGCGCGGTCGACGGCCGCTCCGACCTGTTCTCGCTCGGCGTCATCCTGTATTGGCTCGTTACCGGCGACAAACCGTTCCCCGGCGACACCACTACTTCCGTCAGCTTCAAGGTGGTTTACAAGGACCCGATTCTGCCGACGGAGCTGAACCCCACGCTTTCGCCTGAGCTGGACTACATTGCCACTCACGCGCTGGCCAAAGCGTCAGCGCAGCGCTACCAGCGCGGCCGCGAGCTGGCCGATGATTTGGAAGACCTTCGGCAGGGGCGGGCGCCGCGCTCGCGAGCGTCGCCGCCCGCCGCGGCTGCAGTCGAGCGAACCGTCGTTGTACCGGGCGTAGAGCGAACAGTTGTCGCTCCCACCGCGCCCCCGCCGACCGCGGCCATCAAGGGCTCACCCCTGGTTGGGCAGACGCCACCAACCCCGACGGCGGCCCATGCGGCGTATCATCGCCGCCGGTGGCTCCTTCCGGCTGCGGCTGTGATTCTGCTCCTCTTGCTCGCCGGGGGCTGGTGGGTGTGGAGCGGGTCGTCGGGTGAGGAGAGTTCGCCGGCGCAACCTCCTCCGACCGCATCAGGCTCAGCCGCCAAGCCGGCCAAGAAAGAGGAGCCTCCTCCGTGGGCGCCGGCACGCGGGGCGCGGCGCCAGCAGACTTCTCCGCCGACCACCTCGTCGGACACGCGGACCCGAGCCGTGGCTACGCTTCAGTTGCGCGGCGAGCACAACTTCGACCGGGGCACACTCTATGTCTACGTCGACGACCAGTTGGTGAAGCAGATTCGAATCAGTGGTCAAACCACCGACCGCAGCGGAGTAACGGTGGGCTTTGGCCGCATCTCGGACTCGCTCGCAGTCGCGTCGGGCCAACACACCATCGGCATTCGCGTTCAGGCGCCCAACGATGGATTTGACCAGACGCGCAGCATCACGGCGCGCTTCGACGCCGGCGAGTCGCGCACGCTGGAGATCAGCCTGGGCAAGCTGGGCAAATGGGTGGGAATCGGCGACCTGACCCGCACTCTCACCCTCCGTTGGGTGGACTGACCTCCCGCTTGCGGGCCAATTGAGACCTGAGTACAATCCTACGCGATGCCGATCTTCGAATATCTGTGCCGCACCTGCTCGAACCGGTTCGAGGCCCTGATTCACGCGTCGCAAGCCGCTGCCTGCCCTTCCTGCAAAGGCACGGATCTGGAGCAGCAGTTCTCTGTGTTTGCTGTCGGCCGCGGCGGGACGACTTCGGTTCGGTCGACAGCGGGCGCCTGCGGAACGTGCGGCGACCCGCGCGGACCCGGGTCCTGCGCCCTCAACTAGCCAATCTACTACTTGTGTAGTTATTGGGACGGGGCGGTTTCGTCTTCCGCCTTGCTCGTAATGGCAGTGTAGATGCGGTTCAAGTCTTCGAGTCCGTGGTAGTCAATCTCAACCCGCCCACGGCCGCCCTTCAGCTCGACGATCCGGACTTTGGTGCCGAGCGACCGTTCCATGGCCTCCTGGGCAGCGCGGACGTTGGGGTCCGTGAGGGGGCCAGTGATTCGCTCTTTCTTGGCGCCGGGCAGGCGCCGGTCTACCATCTCTTCGGCCTGACGCACGGAGACGCGCCGGGCGGCCATGCGCTTTGCCAGCACGCGCTGAAGCACGGGGCTGTCTTCGAGCTTCAGAAGCGCGCGAGCGTGGCCGGCCGTTAGCTTGCCCTCTTCCACAAGCGCTTGAACCTCGGCCGGAAGCCTGAGGAGCCGCATGATGTTTGCGACTGTAGCGCGGTCCTTGCCGGTGCGGCGCGCAATCTCTTCCTGGGTTAATGCGAAATCAGAGGACAGCCTTTCAAAGGCTCTCGCCTGCTCCAGCGCGCTAAGCTCTTCCCGTTGAATGTTTTCTATCAATGACATTTCCAGCGCCTTCTCATCGGAGATAATGCGGACCATGGCGGGAATGCGGG
>JAXIPK010000314.1:0-2991 GCA_045402975.1 Acidobacteriota bacterium | reverse complement strand
CCGGAGTAGGGCACCGCGGAGGCGAAGATCTTCTCCGGCGCCGCCGCGGCGTTGCGCAGGTCGGCCAGGAGTGTCGGCACCGGCACGATCCCGCGGTAGAGCTTGACCACGCGGCCGCTCGAGTCCAGCAGAAACGTGGTGGGGATTTGCAGGTCGGAGCGGCGCTCAAAAAGCTGCCGGTAGAAGATGTTGTACCGCTGTAGCGTTTCGGCGTCGGCCAGCAGCACAGGGAACGCCAGGGCGCGTTCCTGAACGAACTGTGCCACCTTGGGGGCATCCTGCGGGTCATCCACAGAAATGGCCACCAGCTCGCCGCCAGCGGCCTGAATGGACGCGTACTGCTCCTTCCAGGCCTTCATTTCCTCCTGGCAGGGAGCGCACCACGTAGCCCAGAAGTTGATGACGGTGGGCCGCCCGGCGAGGCTCTTCTCGGTCGCCGGCTTCCCTTTCAGATCGAGCAGTGAAAAGGGCGGCGGAGTCACGGGGCTCAGAAGGGCGATGCCTTCTCGGGGCGAGGCTGTCGGAAGCGGCTGCTGCGGCGCGCAGGCCCGCTGGTCGCTGTTCCGGGCTTTTAGCGCGGTCGCGGCAAAGCGCCCCTCGCCTTCGACGATGGTGATGCGGTGGTCAGCGGGGAGCTCATCAAACGTCTCCACGCGGCCATCCGGCCAGCGCACCGTTGCGCGGCTCGGTTGCACCTGCAAGCCCAAACCAAAAACCAGGTCGCGGGACGATTCAGACAGAAACCCGCTGCCCAGCGTAACGTACTTGGTGCGCTTGCCCTGTGCTGTTTCCAGCGTGACGCCGGCCCCGACCGCATCCCGGCTGCTCCGGTAGTTCCCGGAGCCCGCCTCCGGACGCCCCTCCAGTCGGAAGGCAATGCTGTGGTTGCCGGTGGGGACATCGTTGCGCAGCACGCGCAACTGGGGCGCGTTGCGGTTCTTGAGCAGGATGTCGAGGTCGCCGTCGCGGTCAAGGTCGAGCAGGGCGAACGAGCGGCCGTCCTGGGGGAAATCCAGCCCGGCCACGCCGCAGAGGTCCAGGAAGCTCCCATCACCGAGGTTGAGGTAGAACACATTGCGCTCGCGGCCGCTCCAGGAGCCGTCGCCGCGGATCAGCCGGTTGATGGCCAGCCAGCCTTCGGCGTACTCGTTGCGGGCTCTCTTGGCGTCGGGCGATTTGGCGACAACCTGTCGCCAGAAGAAGCTTCAAAGGTCTTTCGTGCTTTCGTTGGTGATATAGCCGTTGGCGACGTAGATGTCTTCGTGGCCGTCCAGGTCGATGTCGACGAAGTTGCTGCCCCAGGCCCAGCGGCCCATCCAGACGCCGGCGGCGTCGGTAACATCCTCGAAGGTGCCGTCGCCGCGGTTGCGGAAGAGCGAGTTGCCTTTGGCCTGGCGCCGGAAGAGGCTTTTGGTGTCGCTGCTGGAGTCGGGCTTGAAGATGGGCTGCATAGTGGTGCGCAGCCCGGCAGTGGAATACATGTTGCCGACGTAGAGGTCGACCCAGCCGTCGTGGTTGTAGTCCTCCCAGGCGGCGCTCATCCCGGCGCCCAGGTCCTCGACGCCCGCCTCAGCGGCCACGTCGCGGAACTTTCCGCCCTCATTGCGATAGAGGTTGTTGCGGCCGAAATCATTGGCCACGTAGACGTCGGGCCAGCCGTTGTTGTCGTAGTCGGCCCAGGAACAGGCAAAGCTGAAGCGGTTGTTGTTCTGGGTGAGGCCGGCTTCTTCGGTGACGTCGCGGAAGGTGCCGTCGCCGTTGTTGCGGAAGAGGTGGTTGGGCGGGCCGTTCTGGGCGTCGTGATAGGGCGTCGGGACGCGGTAGCCGCTCTCGCCCACCTGCCAGGCGTAGGAGGCCACGTAGACGTCGGGGGCGCCGTCGCGGTTGTAGTCGGCTACGCAGGCCGAGGTGAAGACGGTTTTCTCCGTGCCCGTGGGGGTCAAGCCGGTCTGGCCGGGCTGCTCGTAGCTGAATTGGCCGCGGCCGTCATTGCGGAAGAAGAGCAGCGCCGCGCCCACCACCAGCAGGTCGGGGTCGCCGTCGTTGTCGGCGTCGAAGAACAGCGCGCCCGAGCTGCGGTCCAGCAGGTCTACGCCGGCCTCGGCGGCAATCTCCTTAAAGCTGCCGTCGCCATTGGAGCGGAAGAGGCGGTTGGGGAGTCCGGCGGGCTGGCAGACATAGAAATCTTCGTTGCCGTCCCCGTCCACGTCGGCCACAGCCACGCCGTTGTTGCCGTAGATGTCGATTCCGCTGGCAGCGTCGAGGTTGGCGCTCCACCAATCAGCTCCGCGCAGCAACTGGTCGTAGGCCGGCCCCTCGGGCAGGGAACAGGTGGTGATGTCGGTGAAGAGCGGGCGCAGGGCACGGCCGCCCCAGCCCTCTTCCAGAACGGCCTCCAGCCATTGCCAGCCCTTCTCCTTGTCCTTGCGCCAGCGTGTCATCCAGAAGCCTGTCAACTGGCGGACTTCCTGCTTGGCGGTGGTGCCGGTGACGTAATAGCGGATTTGAAGCCGGACTTGCGGCGGGTCCGGGACCTCGATCGAGATGGCGGTGGTCTTCAGTTCGACCTCGGTGATGTGATCGATGTCGTCCAGCCAACGCGTCAACTCGGCGGGGAGGTCTTTGGCCGTGAGCTTGAAGGCCGGATCCGGCTGCAGCCGCTCCACCCACAGGCCCGCTTGCTCGAAGTTGGTTCGGGTTTTTGGGGCCAGCGGCGTGCCCCGGAAATCGGCGGCCACCAGCGGCGCCACCTTCTCTGCTTCCAGCGGGACGTGTTTAAGGAGCTTCTTCAGAACGCCGAGTTGTTCCTTGATCTCCTCGTCGTAGCGCTCGCTCATCCAGCCGTCGTGGCCGGTTTCCACGTGCTCGATGGTCGCATCCACGGGACTGGGAACCGCGGGCTTGCGCAGAGTGGGGATGGACTCAGGAGATTGGGCTACGGCCGCGGCAGCGGCCAGGAGCAGTGCCAGCGCCAGCAGGAACCGCCGGCTT
>JAXIPK010000236.1:0-4700 GCA_045402975.1 Acidobacteriota bacterium | reverse complement strand
CGTGGAGCCTTCCACGTCGGTGATGTCGTAGCGGTAGACCTCGACCGGGACGGGCTTGAGGGTGAACTTCTCCCGCCGCCGGGCCAGCTCGTGCGCCGCTACCCCGCCGACTTTCTTGGCCGAGTAGGGCGGCGGGGTCTGGTCCATCTTGCCGGTCAGCGTGCGCAGGTGCGGGGCGAGCTGCTCGCGGGTGATGACCGGCTGCGAGTCGTCGCCGAGCGCGTGCCCGTCGGCGTCGTAGGTATCGGTGGCAAACCCGAAGCGGATGCGCCCGACGTAGCGCTTGCGCCTCCCGCTATAGAACTGTTGCAAGCGCGTGGCCGAGCCCACCAGCAGCGGCAGCACGCCGGTGGCGATGGGGTCGAGCGTGCCCAGGTGGCCGATGGAGCGCTCGCGCAGGAGCTTGCGCACGCGCAGCACCACGTCGTGCGACGTCAGCCCCCTTGGTTTGTTGATGACCAGCGCGCCGTTCATCGTTCCTGGTACCGGCTGCCGATTCTCTCCAGGAGTTTCAGCGCGTCACCGACCGTCGTGAGTTCCGCGGACAGTTCCTCCGACCACAGCATGAGCTCGACCCAATCCTGGGAATCCCAGCCACAGACTTTGTCAATGGCGGGCAGAGCGGTGTCGATCGGCATCGCCGGGGCAAGTTCTCCGGCCCGCAGGGCGGCCGCCATCTTTTCTCGAGCATCGGCAAAGGGAGGCTTCACTTCTGCTCCTCGTCGCTGTGGGTCTTGCGCAACAACTCTTCGATGCGGGCGGCGCGCTCGGCCGAGTCGTCGAGCTTGAAGGTGAGCTCGGGGACGCGGCGGATATCGAGCCGCTCCGCCAGCTGGTGGCGGATGAAGGGGGCGGCGGCGCGCAGCCCTTCGATCGTATTTTTCTTTTCTTCCTCGCTGCCCAGAACGCTGACGCCGACGAGGGCCTGGCGCAGGTCGGGCGTGACGCGCACGCCGGTGACGGTGGCCAGCCCGATGCGCGGGTCTTTGAGCTCGCCCACCAGCAACTCACTGATTTCTTCCAGGATGCGCTGGCCCAGGCGTTGCGGGCGATGTCCAGTAACCGTCATGCCAAAGCCTCTTGCGAAAGACTATTCGAGGTACTCGAGGTGGCTGTCGACCAGGTCGCCGCCCAGGATGCGCTCCGAGTCGGTGGAGACTTTTTCGAGCAACTGGGTGAGATAGACGCGGTCCTGGTTGACGGAAACCACGCCCACGGTAGCGCGCTGCCAGGTGTCCTGGTGATCCACCTCGGCCACCGCCACGTTGTAATTGGCGCGCAGGTGGTCCTTGAGCTTGCGAAGCGTCTGGCGCTTGTCCTTGAGCGAATGGGCATAGGGCAGGTGAATTTCGAGGGTCAACAGACCGACGAGCATCTTGACGATTCGCCTGGTGGAGCTAGGTGGACTTTCTGGCTGCGACCGGACTTGCGCCCGCCGAGGAGCCGCCGGCGGCCATGGCAGCCGCCTCGACGACGCGCTCAGTCTTGAAGACTTCCAGCACGTCGCCGACTTTGACATCGGAGAAGTTGGCCACCACGATGCCGCACTCGTAGCCGTTGCCCACTTCCTTGACGTCCTCCTTGAAGCGGCGCAGCGAGGCCACCTTGCTCTTGTAAACGACCACGTTGTCGCGGACCACGCGCAGGTCGGCGTCGCGCTGAACCTTGCCGTCGGTGACGTAGCAGCCCGCCACCATCCCCACCTTGGGGATGCGGAAGGTGTCGCGCACTTCGGCATGGCCGAGGACGGTTTCCTTCACCGTGGGCTCGAGCAGCCCCGCCATAGCCTTGCGAATTTCGTCCAGCACTTCGTAGATGACGTTGTGCAGGCGGATGTCGACCGACTCGCTCTCGGCCAGCTCCGCCGCCTTGCGCTCCGGGCGCACGCTGAAGCCGATGATGACGGCGTTGGAGGCTGAAGCCAGCAGCACGTCGTTCTCGCTGATGCCGCCGACGCCGGCGTGGATGATCTTGATCCTGACCCTCTCGGTGCTGAGCTTCTCGAGCTGCTCGGTGAGCGCCTCGACCGAGCCTTGCACGTCGGCCTTGAGGATGAGGGGCAGCTCCTTGACGGCGCCGGCCTGAAGCTGGGTGTGGAGCTGGTCGAGCGTGAGGCGCGCGCTGGCGCCCAACGCCGCCTCGCGATGCTTCTGCTCGCGGAAGGAAGCCACCTGCTTGGCCTTGGCTTCGTCGGCGACCACCTGGAACTGGTCGCCGGCTTCCGGCAAGCCGCTCAAGCCGAGCACTTCGACCGGGGTGGCGGGGGCGGCCTCGTCGAGCGAGCGGCCGCGATCGTCGAACAGAGCCCGCACTTTGCCGAAGATGGACCCGACGATAAAGGGGTCGCCGAGGCGCAGCGTGCCGTCCTGAACCAGCACTCGGGCCACGGGCCCGCGCCCGCGGTCGAGTTGGGCTTCGAGCACGGTTCCGGTGGCGGCGAGTTGCGAGTTGGCTTTCAAGTCCTGCATGTCGGCCACGAGCAGGATCATATCCAGCAGCAGCTCGATGTTGGTCTTCTGCTTGGCGGAGACGTCGACCATGACGGTGTCGCCGCCCCAGTCTTCCGGCATCAAGCCGCGGTCGCCGAGCTGTTTCTTGACGCGCTCGGGCATGGCGCCGGTCTTATCGATCTTGTTCACCGCGACGATGATGGGGACCTTGGCGGCACGAGCGTGGTCAATAGCTTCCAGCGTCTGGGGCATCACGCCGTCATCGGCGGCGACGACGAGCACGACAATGTCGGTGACTTTGGCGCCGCGGGCGCGCATGCGGGTGAAGGCTTCGTGGCCGGGCGTGTCGATGAAGACGATCTTGCGCGCCTTGACCTCGACCTGGTAGGCGCCGATGTGCTGGGTGATGCCGCCGGCTTCGCCGGCCGCCACGGCGGTTTCGCGGATGGCGTCGAGCAGCGAGGTCTTGCCGTGGTCGACGTGGCCCATCACCGTCACCACGGGGGCGCGCGCCAGGCGCTCGCCCTTGGCGGCTTGTGCCGGGGCCAGGTCGGCGGCGGCTTCTTCGAAGGACACCACGGTGGCGGTGGCGTTGAAGCCTTGCGCGAGCTGGGTGGCGAGTTGAGTGTCGAGGGTCTGGTTGATGGTGGCCATGATGCCACGGTCGAGCAGCGCCTTGATGGCGTCGCGAGCGCGGACGCCGATCTTTTCCGCCAGCTCCTTGACCGTCATGCCTTCGGTGATGGTGATGGCGATGGGCTCGCGGTGAACGGCGGGAGCTTCGCGGACCGGAGTGTGCGTCCTGCGGCCGGCGGGCTCGGGGCGCACGCGGGCGCGCACCGGGTGACGCAGCTTGCGCTCGCCTTCGTCAAAGCGTTTCTCGATGTGGGTCTTGGGTCCGGGACGGACGTGGGCGGCGGGCTTGCGCTCGTAGATGGGTTTGCCGGGCTCGACGGCCGGCGCCGTTCCCGGAGCAGCCGCAGCCGCTGCTGGAGCGCCGGCACGGGCCGGCGCGGCGGGCGCGCCCGGAGCCGCGGCGGCAGCGGGGCGAAGCGGGAGCCGGCGCACATCGGCGGGGACCGCTGTCGGGCGCGGCGCCACGCGGGCGCCTCCGGCCGCCGGATGCGGCGACGGTTTGGCGGCTTCGGCAGCCTTGGCGGCGGCCGCTGCCTTTTCTGCCGCAGCCGCCTCAGCCGCCGCACGCTCAGCAGCAGCGCGTTCAGCGGCGGCACGCTCAATCGCAGCGCGCTCCGCAGCGGCTTTGGCTTCGGCTTCCTTGCGGGCGGCCTCTTCTTCGGCGGCCTGCTGGGCGCGGAAGTGCGCCCGGACTTTTACGGCGGCTTCTTCGTCAATCGAGCTGGAATGGGTCTTCTTTTCCGTGACCCCGGCCTCGGGCAGGTAGTCGAGGATGAACTTGGCCTTGACCTCCAGTTCGCGCGCCAGCTCGTTGATGCGGATCTGTTGCGTCATC
The DNA here is from genome assembly GCA_045402975.1 of Acidobacteriota bacterium. Lineage (GTDB taxonomy): Bacteria > Acidobacteriota > Terriglobia > Acidiferrales > 2-02-FULL-67-57 > JACPRL01. The sequence goes on along the minus strand of JAXIPK010000236.1, from coordinate 779 downwards.
CCGTTCTATCCCTCGGACCGGCTTTTGGCGTCGGCGGTTTCCGCCGCCACGCCGGATTCTTCTACTGCGGAGCCGGGCTCGCCGTCGCCCTCGGCCGGGGCCGAGGCCAGCACCGGTTCCGTTTCGGCGGAGGGTTCTGCTTCCGGCTCGAAATGCTGTTTCACGGCCCCGGCGATCTTCTGCACCATCTTCTCGCCGATGCCGGAGATTTCCATCAATTGTTCCGGGGTCTTTTCCGCCAGCTCTTCGACGGTGCTGATGCCGTGCTCGACCAGCTTCTCGCGGGTCTTGTCTCCGAGGCCGGTGAGAGCTTCGAGCGCAGTGCGCGGCCCGGTGGGGGCCAGCCCGGCCATCTGGGCCTCGACTTCGCGGCGCTTCTCTTCTTCGCTCTTGATGTCGATGTGCCAGTCGAGGAGCTTGGAGGCCAGGCGGACGTTCTGGCCCTTCTTGCCGATGGCGAGGGAAAGCTGGCTGTCTTCCACTACCACTTCCAGGTGGCGTTCCTGGGCGTTGAGCACGCTGACCTTGGAGACCTTGGCGGGGCTCAAGGCATTGGTGGCGAAAGTGACGGCGTCTTCGTGCCACTCGATGATGTCGATCTTCTCGCCGCGCAGCTCGCGGATGATGGACTGCACCCGCATGCCTTTCATGCCGACGCAGGCGCCGACGGCGTCGACGTCGCGGTCGCGCGACACCACGGCGATCTTGGTGCGCTCGCCGGCTTCGCGGGCGATGGCCTTGACCTGGACGGTGCCGTCATAAATCTCCGGCACTTCCAT
>JAXIPK010000127.1:0-7109 GCA_045402975.1 Acidobacteriota bacterium | reverse complement strand
GCAAAACCCGCACGAGCTGCGCCAGGTGTAAGACTGGTTGTACCAGAGGCAGCGAGTCTCCAGGCACAGGTTGCCGCCCAGCGTGCCCATGTTGCGCAGCACCGGGCTGGCGACGGTGGCGGCGGCTTCCGCCAGCACCGGATAGTGCTTCCGCACGATTGTCGATTCCGCAACCTCGGTCAGTGTAGTCAACGCGCCGATGCGTAAGCCATTCTCCGCGTCGAAGCGGATTCCCTTCAGGTCGGCAAGGCCCTTGATGTCCACCAGCGCCCGCGGCGCAAACAAACCGGCGCGCAGGTTGGGAACCACGTCGGTGCCCCCGGCGATGATCATTGCCTCAGGGCCGTGCTGAGCGAGATGCCCGAGGGCCTCGTCGAGACTGCGCGGGCGCAGCAGGACAAACGGCGGCAGGCTCATCGCTGCCCTCCGCTGCTTTGTGGTCTCTGTTTTTCTTTCTCGCGCAGCGCGCGCAGACTCTTCTCCGGCGTGATGGGCAGTGAAGTGATGCGCACGCCAACGGCGTCGTAGACGGCGTTGGCCAGCGCCGGGATCGTCGCCGCCAGCGACCCTTCACCCGCCTCCTTGGCGCCCAGCGGGCCTTCGGGGTCGATGCTCTCGACGATGATGGAGTCCACCGGCGGCGACTCGAGCGTCGAGGCTGTCTTGTACTCCAGCATGGTCGGGTTCATGATGCGGCCCTGGTTGTAGAGCATTTCTTCCTGGACCGCCTGTCCCAGGCCCATCCACACCGAGCCGATGACCTGCCCTTCGACGTTGATGGGATTCAGGGCGCGGCCGCAGTCGTGCGCCACCGTGATGCGATCGACTTCGACTTCGCCGGTCTCCGGGTCGACCGTCACTTCCACCGCCTGAGCGCTGTAGCTGTAGGACGGCGACGGCCCGACGCCGGCGCCTTTGAACTTTCCGCCCTGCGCCTCCGCCGGCGGCGAGTAGGTTCCGGTCGCCTCCAGCGCGCCCACCTCGGCAATGCACGCCGCCGCGGCTTCCTCAAAGCTCGCCGATTTGCCGGCGCCGTTGCGATGATAGACGCGTCCACCGCGCGCTTCGAGCTCTTCCACCGGCACGGCCCAGCGCTTGGCGAGCACCTCACACATTCTCTTCTTCAGGTTGCGCGCCGCATCGAGGCAGGCGTTGCCGGCCATGAAAGTCACGCGGCTCGAGTAGCTGCCGAGGTCAACCGGCGTTCGCTCGGTGTCTGCCGCCACCAGTTTGATGCGCTCCAGACCCAGGCCCAGCTCTTCAGCGACGAGCTGCACCTGAATGGTGTCCGAGCCCTGGCCAATCTCCGAGGCGCCGGTGAAAAGCGTGACAATACCATCGGCGTCTACTTTCAGATTGATGGTGGTGTGCGGCATCCCCGAACGGTTGATGGCGTTGGCGGCGCCGCTGACGTAGTGGCTGCCGGCAAAGCCGATGCCCTTGCCGAAGGGCAGCTTGCCCTTCTTCGCTTGCCATCCGGACTTCGCGGCTACCTTTTCAATGCACTCCGGGTAGCCGTAGCTGGTGACGCGCAACTGGTTGACGGTGATGCAGGGCGACTGCAGCAAGTTGCGCCGCCGGATTTCGACCGGGTCGATCTTCAATTCCTCGGCCACCACGTCGAGCAGCGACTCGAATGCAAAGCGCGTATTCACCGTGCCGTGGCCGCGCATGGCCCCGCAGGCGGGCTTGTTGGTCAGCACGCGGTAGCCATCGAACTGCATGTTGGGGATGTCGTACATCGCGCCCAGCAGCGCGCCGGAATAGAGAATCGTCACCGGGCCGTAGCCGCAGTACGCGCCGCCGTCCTGAACGATGCGCGCCTTGACCGCGGTGAGGCGTCCGTCGCGAGTCGCGCCGAGCGTCAGCTCCACAATCTGCTGCGGCCGGCCGCGGTGGGCGTAGAAGACTTCCTCGCGCGTATAGGTGATCTTGACCGGCGCGCCCGCCTTGTGCGCCAGGCACGCCGCCTGCACCTCCAGCGGGCAGACTTCGCTCTTGCCGCCGAAGCCGCCGCCGATGAGCGGCTTGACGACGCGAATCTGCTCCATCGGCATCTCGAGAACGTTGGAGAGCGTGCGGTGCAGGTAGTAGGGCACCTGCGTCGACGACCAGACGGTGATGCGGCCGTCGTGGTAGTGCGCCAGCGTCGAGTGCGGCTCCATCGCCGCGTGGGTGACCTCGGGGCAGACGAAGCGCTCGCTGCGCACGATGTCGGCAGCCGCCAGCGCCGCCTCCACGTCGCCGAAGCTGTGGTGGTATTCCTTTTCGATGTTGTGCGGGCGGTCGTCGTGGATCAAGCTCGACTCCGCCTTCATTGTTTCTTCGGCGTCGAACCAGGCGGGAAGAATCTCGTAGTCGACTTCGATAAGCTCGAGCGCTTGTCGCGCGACTTCTTCGGTTTCGGCCGCCACGCCGGCGACGTTGTCGCCGATGTAACGCACCTTGTCGACCGCGAAAGCAGTCTCGTCGTGTCCGATGGGCAGGATGCCGTAGGGGTTGGGGAATTCGCGGCCGGTGACGACGGCGCGCACGCCCGGCAACCCCTCGGCCTTGCTCGTGTTAATGCGGCGAATGCGCGCGTGGGCGTACGGGCTGTGGAGGATCTTGCCGACCAGCATCCCCGGCAGCGCCATGTCGTCGGTGTAGATGCCGGCGCCGGTCACCTTCTCCGGGGCGTCCACCATGGGCAGGCGCTTGCCGATGACGGAGAACTCAGCCATCAGTCATCCCCCGGGACGGCTTCGAGCGGCGCCGCTTGCAGCTTCTTGATGGCATGCTCGATGGAGAGATAAATCTGCTCGTAGCCCGTGCAGCGGCAGAGGTTGCCGGAGAGGGCAGCCGCCATTTCCGCACGTGTGGGATTGGGGTTGCGTTCTAGCAGCGCCTTGGCGACTAGAATGATGCCCGGCGTGCAGAACCCGCATTGCGCGCCGCCTTCGACGCAGAACCCTTCTTGCAGCGGCGTCAGCTCCCCGCCCCGCGCCACGCCTTCAATGGTGGTGATTTCGGCATCCTGGTAGGAGGCAGCCAGCATCACGCAGGAAAGCTGCGGCACGCCGTCCACCAGCACGGTGCAGCAGCCGCAGCTCGAGTCATCGCAGCCGCGCTTCGAACCCGTCAGCCGCAAGTCCTCGCGCAGGACATCAAGCAAGAGCTTGTTCAGCGGCACAGCGACCTCGTACCGCTCGCCGTTCACCCTCAGCTGAACGGATTCCTTATTCATTGGCAACCTAGCGGCCGGCCCAGACCGGCTGGCGCTTTTCGATGAAGGCGCGGATGCCTTCCATGGCATCACTGGTCTTCATCAACGTGCCGAGGTAGAGCTCTTCGATTCCCGTGAGCGCGCGTTCGAAGTCGAACCCGCTGGCGCGCAGGACGGCCTTGCGGGTAAGAGCCAGCACCGTCGGGCTGAGGGCCTGTAGCTCGCCGAGCAACTTCCCTACGGCGGACTCCAACTCATTCTCCCCGACCACCTGCGTCACCAGGCCCAACGCGTTGGCCTCAGCGGCGGTGAAGGTGCGTCCAGTGAGAATCAATTCCAGCGCGCGGCGCGGGCCGATCAGCGCCGGCAGCGTAACGGCGGCGACAGGCGGGAAGCAGCCGAGCTTGATTTCCGGCTGGCCGAAGCGCGCCGTGTGGGTGGCGATGAGGAAGTCGCAGAAGGTGGCCAACTCCATCCCGCCGCCCAGGCAGTTGCCGTGCACCGCGGCGACGGTAATCCAGTCGGAGGCCCAGAGCTTGCGGAAGACGGCGTGAAAAGTGGAGAGCATCTGGCCGACGCGGTCGGGCGTGTGGTCGCGCACTTCGACCCCGGCGCTGAAGCCGCGCTCGCCGCGGCCTTGAAAGACGACAAAGCGCACGTGCGGCGGCGCCGGCAGGGAGTCGAGTGCCGCGCCCAGCTCTTCCCCTGTCGCGATGTCGAGGACGTTGAGTGGTGGGCGGTGGAGCCACACCCGAGCCAGCGCGCCTTCGCGCTCGACTTCGATGTGCCCCGTCCCGCTCATTGCGCGCGCGTAGTGGACTGCTTGGTCTCGACCCAGTTGCCTTCTTCGAAAACCTGCGCCAGCGCCGCCAGGTCGTTCTCGGTCGGCAGCACCTCGGCGATGTGCTTCTTCCAGTCGTCGTCGGAGAGCCGCTCGCCAGTGACGCTGTAGGGCTGGCCGGCGAAGTCGCCGATGCGGCGATAAAACTTGACGTCGGGAACGAAAAGCTTGGGCTGGTCTTCGGAGATGAGCTTGTTGAGCTGCCCCACCAGCATCTCGCACTCCTGCTGATAGAGCCCGCGGCTGTGCTCGTTCAAGTGCTCGACGTCGACCGGCTTGTGACTGGCGTGCTCGTCGTAGCGACCTTTCAGGCCCCAGTTGTAGAACCAGTGCGCCGAAGACGAGTGGTCGACGCCGAAGAGGTCGTACGCCGAGGGAATCCATTTGTTGAGATAGCGCTGCATGATGGCCACGGGAATCTTTCCGGCCTTGAGCACGCGGCGCAGGCCGTCATGTCCGGTGCCGAGGTGGAAGGACTCTTCCTTCAGCATGGGGATCATCGAGCTGGCCAGCGGCGCGAAGCCGGAGTAACTGAGCATGGTGAGCTGGAACTTGCCGTCCCGGTCGACGAAGTCGGTGTAGGTGTAGAAGTCGAGCCAGTTCTGCACCGGGTCGTTGAAGGCCTTGAGCAGGCGCTTGTTGTCGAAGGCGCGGCGCTCGAGCTGCTTCATGGCTTCGAGCTTGCCGGAGCGCCCGTAGTGGCTGATGAGCAGGTGGCACATCTGCCAGCCGTGGCGCATCTCTTCGGTCATGACGCGGGCGATGGCCTGCAGGTCGTAGTCGCTGGGAGCTTTCTCCAGCAGGTAGCGCTGCTGCTCGACCGAGGCGAACTCGGTGTCGCCCTGATAGACGATGAGGTTCAGCAGCCCGTCGCGGATGCGCTGGTCGGGGATGTCGAGGATCTTCTCCCACTTGCGCTCGCCGCGGAACTCGCCGAACTCGATCTCGCTCGTCTTGAGCTGGCCGTACTTGGCCTCGAACTTGTACTCGGTGATGAGCGGGTGGTCGACGCCGATTTCCTTCTGCCACTCGCGGAACAGGTCCACCCAGTCGTCGAAGGTTGAGATTCGGCTTGCCATCCGTTCACCTCGTCAGAGTATGAAAAGCAGGAAGACTAGCTGCCCAGGCGCATCTCCAGGTCCTCGATGCCTTCCTGCTCTTCCTTGATGATTTCTTCCAGCAGGAAGCGCAGAGCGATGTCATCCCCTGCTTGTTTGAGCAGCTTGATGTATTCCTGCACTTCGTACTTTTCGCTCTCCAACTCTTCGCGCAACATCTCGACCACGTCCTTGTGGCCGATCTCCTTCATCTTGGGAACGTCGATGGAAGGATGGCCGCCCAGCGCCACGATTTTTTCGCCGATGGCGGTGGCGTGTTGGAAGGATTCCTGCGCCTGCCCGCGGAAGTACTCCACCAGCGGGCCGCGGTTCACGCCCCGCACCAGAAACGAGTGGTGCAGGTAGCGGATGACGTTGCCCATTTCGCGCTCCAGCGCCTGATTGAGCCCGGCGATGATCTTTGCATTGGCCATGAACACTTCCTCCCGTCAGTCCTTGAGATTCACCATCACGTTCTTGATTTGGGTGTAGTGCTCGAGCGCATAGGGCCCGAGCTCGCGCCCGATGCCGCTCTGCTTGTAGCCTCCAAAGGGGGCCGCCGGGTCGTAGACGTTGTAGGCGTTGATCCAGACGGTTCCGGCCTTGAGCCGGTGGGCGACGTAGTGGGCCTTGCGGATGTCGCGCGTCCACACCGCCGCCGCCAGTCCGTAGGGGTTGTTGTTGGCCTCGCGGATGACTTCGTCGAGGTCTTTGAACTCGATGGAAGCCAGCACGGGGCCGAAGATTTCTTCCTGGGCGATGCGCATCTGGTTCGAGACGCCGTCGAAGATGGTGGGCAGGATGAATGCGCCCTTGCCGTTGCCCACATTGGCGCGCTCACCGCCGGTCACCAGCTTCGCGCCTTCCTTCTTTCCGACTTCAACATACTCGAGGACTTTGTTCATCTGGTCTTGGGAGACGATGGCGCCCAGGCGGGTCTTGGGGTCGAGCGGGTCGCCGGGCTGGAGCTTCTTGGTGCGGTCCACGAGCTTCTGCATGAAGTTGTCATGAATCTTCTTGTCGACGAAGAGGCGCGAGCCGGCGGCGCACACTTCCCCCTTGCCGTAGAAGATGCCGTTGTAGGCACCCTTGACGGCGGCGTCGAGGTCGGCGTCGTCGAGGACGATATTGGGCGACTTGCCGCCGAGCTCAAGCGTGATTCGCTTGAGTGTATCGGCGCCGGCGCGCATCACTGTCTTGCCGGTTTCTGTCGAGCCGGTGAGCGCGATCTTGTCCACACCGGGATGCTTCACCAGGCCCATGCCCACTACGCGGCCCTCGCCGGTCAGGACGTTTACCACGCCGTCGGGCACGCCGGCTTGCTGGCAGATTTCGGCAAACTTGAGTGCGGTGAGCGAGGTCAGCTGCGCCGGCTTGTAGATGACCGTGTTGCCCGCCGCCAGCGCCGGGGCAATCTTCCACGAGGCCAGCAGCAGCGGAAAGTTCCACGGGACGATGGCGCCGACCACGCCGATGGGCTCGCGCAGGGTGTAGTTGAAGTAGGGCCCGCGCACGGGAATGGTCTCGCCGTGAATCTTGGTGGCCCAGCCGGCGTAGTAGTGGAACACCTCGATGACCATGGGAATGTCGACGTAGCGCGACTCAAAGATGGGCTTGCCGTTGTCGATGGTCTCGAGGTAGGCGAACTCGTCGATGTTCTTCTCGATGAGGTCGGCGATTTTGATGAGCAGCTTGCCGCGGTCGGCCTGGCACATCTGCGCCCAGGGGCCTCCGTCAAACGCCGCACGCGCAGCGCGCACAGCGACTTCGACATCGGCTTCGTTGGCCGCCGCCAACTGCGTGATGACTTCACCTGTGGCGGGATTGACCGTCGGGAACGTCTTGCCCGACGCGCTCTCGGCCCACTTGCCGCCGATGAAGAGTTTGCCCGGTTGCACCTGCACTGCCGTGGTAGCCATCGTGCCCTCGCGTTCTTACTTGGCCTTGAACTTGGGCTGGCGCTTTT
>JAXIPK010000104.1:0-8772 GCA_045402975.1 Acidobacteriota bacterium | reverse complement strand
CATCGGCACACTCGTGGGATTGACCTCGGCGGGCCCGGAGAGCTTCTGGCTGGACGTGGACGTGCCGCCGGCACTGGCGCGCTACCTGGTGGAGAAAGGCTCGGTCGCGGTCGAAGGCATCAGCCTGACGGTGGCGGCCATCGAGGCCACGCGCCTGCGCATCGCCATCATTCCGTTCACCGTCGAAAACACCAATCTGGCTTCGCTCCAGCCCGGCGACCCGCTCAACCTGGAGTGCGACGTGGTGGCGAAGTACGTGGAGAAACTGCTCGGTGAGCGCATAGCCCCGGTTGCCTCCGAAGCGAAGGAGCCGGCGCCCAACGGCGCAACCCACCTCTCCCTCGAACGCCTCCGCGACGAAGGGTTCTAGTCCGCAGACAGGAATGTCTGCGCCACCGGCTCAAATCGAGGAACACAGTGGGGCAGGCATTCCTGCCTGCCGCAGTCAGGCTTTGAGGGTTTCGAGGCCGTGGCCGTGTGGGCCGGTCTCGTGGCGCCAGAGCATGAACGCAAACGCCAGCGCCATCGCTCCCAGCAAAGTGAAGACCCACAGCATTGGCAGGTAGCCCGCCGGGTTGGCGGCGCTGGCCAGCGCGTTGTCGTTCAACCGCCCGACCAGCCAATCGACTCCGGCGATGATGGCCTGCTGCAGCAGGAACATCAGCGCGTAGGCGCTCCCCAGACGCTTCTGATCAACGATGTAGGCCACCGCCGGCCACATGATGGCGGGAATCAGCGAGAAGGCGATGCCCAGCATCGCCACCGGCACGTAGAGCGTGAGCTGGGTGTAGCCCAGCAGCGGAAACACGGGCAGGAGCAGCAGCGTGCCCACCGCCATCAGCGTGGCGCGCTTGCCGATCTTGTCGACCAGGAGGCCGAACAGCGGCGTGGCGATCATGGCTGCGAACGGCAGCACGCTGTTCAACTGCCCGGCGAAGTCGCGCTCGGCTCCGTGGGCTTCGATGAAGTACTTGATGGCGAAACTGCGGAACGGAAAGATGATGGAGTAGAAGGTGACGCACAGCGCAGTGATGATCCAGAAGGAGCGGCTGAAGCGGAAGATGTCGCCTAGCACCAGCTTGTCGGTCCCGCCCGCTTCGGCCAGCGCATAGCGCTGCTCGGCGCGCACCTCCAGAATCCAGTAGGCCACCGCGCCCACCACACAGGTCAGCCCCAGAAACGCGCCGATGACCAGCGGCTCTTTCCAGTTGCCATAGGCGCCGCGCATCCACGTCGGCGACCAGTCGGCGGCGATCTGCCCCAGCCGCGCGATAGTCAGGTTGATGCCCATCGCGAAGGCCAGCTCTTTGCCGCGGAACCACTTGGCGATGGCGGCGGTGATGGCCACGATGAGCACCTCGGCGGCGGAGAGCAGGAACCGGCCCGCCAACATGACATACCAGTTGTCGGAGACGGTGAGGAACCCGGCTACGGCGCAGATGATGCCGAAGAGCATCGTAGCCTTGCGGGTTCCGTAGCGGTCGATGAACACACCGCCCGGCAGCAGAATCAGCACTGCTCCCCACGAATAGGCGGAATAGAGCAGGCCGATGTGCTCGTCGGTGTAGCCGAGCTGCGACTTCATCAGGTCGGCGACCGGCGCGATGGTGTCGTAGAGGTAGTAGTTGCCGAACATCGCCAGGCTGATGAACAGCAGCACCGCCCAGCGATACCCGGCCGAGGGCTCGGGCCTGCTCGTGGCGTTCATGGCCCGCGTAGGCTACCCCGCCGAGCCGCGCGCCAGCAACTGGATTCTCACTGCGCTGCCGGCTTCTTCGCCGCCGCCGCCGGACGACGCGCGCCCGCCATGCGCAGCTCGCGCACCAGTCCCTGCGCACCGTAGATTTTCTGCAGCGCCTCGACAATCCCCGCCGCATGCACGGCCACCGAGCGCGCCACGTTGTCGGTGTAGAGGAACCGGTTGGGGAGCTGCTGGATGTTGCCGTCGAAGATGATTCCCACCAGCTCGCCGTTGCGGTTCACGACCGGACTGCCGGAGTTGCCGCCGATGATGTCGGCGGTGTTGACGGAGTTGTAGGGCGTATCGAGCTTCAGCAGCCCCTTGCGGTCCATCCAACGCTTGGGCAGCCGGTAGGGCGGCGCGCCCGCCTCCAGCTCGTAGAGTCCCTGAAACGTCGTGTACCAGCGCCGCGGCCGCCCGGCGTCGCTGTAGCCCTTCACCGCGCCGAAACTCAGTCGCAGCGTGAAGGTCGCCTCCGGATACTGCGTCGTGCCGCGCAGCGCGAACAGCAGCTTCGCCAGCAGCGAGCCGTTCCGTCGTTCCACCGCGTCCACTTCATCCTCGAAGCGCTTGCGCGCCGCGCGCGCCGCCGGGTCCACCAGCCGCGCCAGTTGAATCATCGCATCGTTCGAGGTTTCGACCGCGCCTGCGCCGCCTTCGGCCAGCTTGCGCCGCTCGGCCACGTCGCCGAGCTTGCTGCCGGCCACGTAGCGTGCTGCCGCCTGCTGCGGCGTATCGCCCGCCAGAATCTGCTTGACCAGCGGGTGGTCGGCCCCGAGGCTTTCAACCATCTCCGCAAACACGCGGCCGAGGATCACGATCTCCAGCGACCCGTAGATGGTCGCAGTCGAAAACAGGCTCTGCTCCAGCGACTCCAGGTTGCTGTCGCGGTACTCCCGCAGGCGGGTGGCGTTGGGCTTGGCCTTCTCGCCCGGCATGCGCGCCAGGTGTCGCGCGCGCGCGAAGAGCTCCGACTGCCGCAGCCCGATGGGCGCTTCCACCAGTTGATATTCGCGGTAGAAACCGGCGTAGGTCTTCTCCGCCTGCGCCAGCGAATCCCATACGCCGCCATACTCCTTGGCCAGCGCCGGATTCGCCGCCACTTCCTGCCGCATCGCCTTTTCGCTGGCGGCTTTCTTGGCCATCAAGTCGGCGTCGAGCAGCCCGCCCTGGTAGCCGGTGGTCGCCTTGAGGGAGTTCTCATAGGAAAGAATCACGTCGCGGGCGACGCGGGCGTTCTCCGCGCTCTGCGCCGAGAACTCGTAGAGCGCCTTGAGGCGCGACTTGAAAAGCTGAATCCGCCAGGGGTAGGCGGTGTCGCGGAGAAACTCAAGCTGCGCCATCGTGAGCTGTCGCCCGGTCGAGCCCGGGTTACCGGAGACGAAAATCACATCGCCTTCCTTCACGCCGTTCGAGTTCCAGGTCAGGAAGTGCTCGATGCGCGCCGGCTTGTCCTTCTCGTAGACGCGGAAGAAAGAAATGTCGAGGCAGTAGCGCGGAAAGTTGAAGTTGTCCGGGTCGCCGCCGTAGGCGGCCACGTCGGCTTCCGGCGCGAACACCAGCCGCACGTCGGTGTACTTCTTGTAGCGGTAGAGGTTGAAGGCGCCGCCCTCGTAGAGCGTAATCACGTCGCAGCGCAGGCCGGTACTCTCCGCGCATTCTTTCTCAAGGCGCGACATCGCCGCCCGCTGCGCCGCGCTGCGCTCGGCCGCGCTCATCTCCGGCTTCGTCCCCGCGTTGACGTCGGCGGTTACGTCGGCGATGCCCATCAGCACGTTCAGCTCCAGGTTCGGGCACTTCTTCTCCTGCGCCCGCGTTGCCGCGTAGAAGCCGTTGGCCATGTAGTCGTGCTCCGCGGAGCTCAGCTCCTGGATGCAGTCCGAGCCGACGTGGTGGTTGGTCATCGCCAGCCCGTCAGGGCTCACGAAGGAGCCGGAGCCACCGTTGTTGAAGCGCACCGAGCTCAGCCGCAGGTGGTCGAGCCAGGCGTCGCTGGGCGAGAACCCGTAGCGCTGCTCGAGCAATTGTTTCGGAATGTTGTTGAACGTCCACAATCCTTCGTCGGCGGCCACCGCCGCCGCCAGCACCAATACGAGCAACCCGCACCCCAGCTTCACTCCAGTCCGTTTCATTTACTCCCTCCTTTTTCTCTAATCCCTCAAATCTTTTTCACAATCAGCACTGCGTTGAGGCCCCCGAACGCGAACGAGCTCGAGAGCACCGTCTGCACCGGCATCTCCCGCGGCTGGTTCGGTACGTAGTCGAGGTCGCACTCCGGGTCGGGCTGGTTGTAGTTGGCCGTGGGCGGAACGACTCCCTGGCGCATCGCCTCAATCCCCGCCACCAGCTCGATGGCGCCCGAGGCGCCCATCACGTGCCCGTGCATCGATTTCGTGGAGCTCACCGGAACGCGCCGCGCATTCTCTCCGAACACTTCCTTGATGGCGCGCGTCTCAATCACGTCGTTCACCTTGGTCGCGGTGCCGTGGGCGTTGATGTAGCCGATATCCTCCGGCTTCATCTTCGCATCGGCCAGCGCCAGGCGCATCGCGTCCGCCGGGCCGCGCACCGAGGGCTGCGTGATGTGGCTGGCATCGGAGTTGGCGCCGTAGCCGACGATTTCAGCCAGCATCGTCGCCCCGCGCTTCCGGGCGATTTCGTAGTCTTCCAACAGGAAAACGGCCGCGCCCTCGCCGATGACAATTCCCTGCCGGTCGCGGCTGAAGGGCCGGCAGGCGCGCGTGGCGTCCTCTCCTTCCGGCGCCAGCACCCGCATCCCTTCCCAGCAGCGGAACACACCGTAGGTCACCGGCGCGTCCGAGCCGCCGGCCAGCATCCAGTCGGCCTCGCCGCGCTGGATGGTGCGCGCGCTCTCGCCGATGGCGTGCGTGCCCGAAGAGCAGGCCGTGGTCGGCGTCACGCAGGGCCCGCGCGCCTGCCAGTGCATCGAAACCTGGCAGGTGGCGGCGTTGTACATCAGCCGCGGGATGACCAGCGGCGGCAGTCGCGAAGCCTTGAGCGAGTACAGCGCATGGTAGTGGGTATCCAGCGTTTGCGTGCCGCCGTAGGCGCTCCCGATGGCGACGCCGGTGCGCGGCTGCTGCGCTTCGCTGAGCCTTTCAATCCCCGCGCCCGCCATCGCTTCCCGCGCCGCGACCAGCGCGAACTGGCTGAAGCGGTCGAGCTGGTCGATTTCTTTCTCAGTGAAGTACTTGAGCGGGTCGTAGCCTGCCACCTCGGCGGCGATGCGGCAGTTCAGTCGCTCGGCCCAGTCCGACGGAATCCCCTGCAACCGCCGCACCGCTCCGCGTCCGGTCAGCAGCCCGCGGAAGAATTCGTCCACACCGATACCGGGGGCGGCAATCACCCCCATGCCCGTGATGACGACCCGTCGCATTCGGTTGGAGAGCTCTTAGGAAGGGCTGCCGCTGGGCGCGGCGCCGGGCGAAGTCAGATGCGGCCCCAGTTTGTCCACAATGTCCTGCACCGTGCGCACGCCCTGTACCTTGTCTTCCGGGATGTTGACGTCGAACATCTGCTCCAGCTCAAACAGCAGGCAGACGCGGTCGAGTGAATCCATTCCCAGATCGTCGAAGCTCGACTCCAGCCGGATCTCGCCCTGTTTGCGCTTGGCCACTTTGGCTACCGCTTCGAGGATTTTTTCTTCGAGGGCCATCGTCGGGCGGGCTCAGGCAGGCACAGCCGCGCGTGCCGGAGCAAAGGCCTCCGGCGGCAGGTAACCGGCCTGCACGGCATAGCGCAGCAGCCGGCGGAGGAACGACGGCCGGATCACCGGCAACCCCATCAGGCGCTCGGCGTTCGTCGTCTCCAACCGCAGGTCGTTGAGATAGGGAAGCAGGTAGGCCTCCAGCATGCGGTGGATGACCTGCTCCTTCTGGCTGAGCAGGTTCATGCTCCAGTGGGCCAGCGGCACAATCTTCGGCAGACGCAGGTAGGGCAAGACGTAAATCACGTCGTAGAGGTCGCGCAGCAGACAGCCGTTGCGGCTCACCAGGTGAAACGAGCGGCCCAGCCCCCAGGCCACTTGCAACCCCCGGCGGATGGCGCGCGCCACGTAGTCCACCGGCACGATGTTCACCTTGCGCTCCAGCAGGTCGGGCCAATGCGAGAGCATCCCCGTGCCCAGGATGCGCAGCACTTGGTAGAAGAGGTTGAAGCTGGCAATGCGGCCGGTCTTGGTGTCGCCCACCGTGACGCTGGGTCGGAAGATGACCAGCGGCAGACCGCGCTCGAAGGCCTGGCGGGCCATCGTCTCCGCCTCATACTTGGTGCGCTCGTAGTGGTTGGCGAAGGCGGGCCGGCCGGGCAGCGTGTCCTCGGCCAGGAACGCACTGCGGGCGGTGCCGCTGGCGGCGTAGCTGCTCAGATAGGCAAAGCGGCGCAAGCGCCCGTCGCGGCGGCAGGCATCGGCTAGCTCGAGGGCATGTTGAGTTCCGAGCACGTTGGCGCGCCGGCACTCTGCTTCCGTGGCGCCGAGATGTGTGACCGCTGCGGAGTGGATGAAAAGGTCGGTGGAGCGGACAATCAGGTTGTAGTCGAGACGCGAGACCCCAAAGTGCGGCTCCTCAATCGAGCCTTCCAGGATGCGCACGTGGCGGTGCAGCGCCGCCGACAGCTTGGCCTGCTCCAGCAGCGCGCCGATGCGCTCCTCCGCCGAGTGGCCCTCGCGCCCGCGCACCAGCACCATCACGTCCGAGCCGCGCAGCAGATAGTCTTCGAGCACGCGGCTGCCGATGGCGCCCGTCGCGCCGGTCAGAAAAACTGTCGGGGGAACTCTGCTTGCCAAGCTGACCACCGCCTAGATACAAAACCATTCTAAAAGCGATTCCCAATCTAGTCAACGAAAGACACGGCTAGGCGCGGGCGGCGCCGGGGAGGGTGTCGAGGGCGCGGAAGCGCTCAACCTCGTCCACCTCGCTCGCCTGCCACTCCTCCGGCGTGCCGAAGAACGCCACGCGGCCCTCGTGGAGCATCACCAGCCGGTCGGCGACGCGCTCGGCCAGCCGCACGTCGTGGGTCACGACGACAGAAGTGATGTGGAACTTTTCCTTGAGCCGGAGAATCAGCCCGGTGATGGTCTGCGCCATCAGCGGGTCCACGTTGGTCGTCGGCTCGTCGTAGAGGATGCAGTCGGGTTGCGACGCCAGCGCGCGCGCGATCGCTACGGCGCGGCGCAGCCCGGTGGAGAGGTCGGCGGGGGCGGCCTCGGCGTAGTCCTTCAGGTCAACCGTTTCCAGCAGCTCGCGCACGCGGCGCTGGATCGCCTCTTCATCCGGCTCGCGGCCCTCCAGATGCGCCTGCTCCCGCAGCGGGAAAGCCACGTTCTCCGCCACGGTGAGCGAATCGAACAGCGCCCCCGACTGGAACACCAGCGCCATCTGCCGCCGCAGCTTGGCCCATTCTTCTTCCGGCAGGTCGGTGACGTCGCGCCCGGCGACGCGCACCCGGCCGCTATCGGGCTGCAGAAACCCGACGATGTGCTTCAGCGCCACGCTCTTCCCCACCCCGCTGCGGCCCAGGATGGCCACCGTCTCGCCGCGCGGTACGAAGAAGCTGACCTTGCGCAGCACCTCCTGCTCGCTCCCGTCCGCCTGCAGGAACGATTTGCTCACCCGCTCAAACTCGATGTGGTTGTCGGCGTGGCCCATTACTCTAGGATGCGCTTGGCCTCTTCGTATTCCTCGGGCGAGTTCACATTCTTGAACATTCTTGGGTCGAAAGCAAACTGCGCCAGCGATTCCGGCGTCAGAGCGCGCACCCGCAGGGCGTCGAACGCGACGCTGATCTTCGGATAGTCGCTGGCCAGTACCCGCTCGAAGGCCGGCAGGCACCGGCGATGATAGACCGCGCACAGCGGCTGCCAACCATCCGCGGGCTTGGGCACAGCGGCGTCGTGCTCGCCGGCGCTCGCTTCCGAGAGCAGCCTCTCCAGAAAGCTGGCTTCCAGGAACGGCAGGTCGCAGGCCAGGACGAGATTCCAATCGAAGCGCGTGGCGCGCAGCGCGGTGACGATGCCCGTCAGCGGCGCGCGCTTCGCGTGGCAATCAGCCAGCACCGGCACGCCCAGATGCTCGTAGCGCTCCGGCGCGCCCACCAGCGCTACCTCTGCCACCAGCGGCCGCGCCAACTCGACCATCCGCAGCGCCATCGGCCGCCCGCCGATTTCCAGCAGCGCCTTGTCGCCCCCCATCCGGCGGCTCTCCCCGCCGGTGAGGATGTATGCGGCTGCCTCGGCGCACCTTGTGGCCATGGGCAGATTATAGTTTGCCTTGACCCTGGCTTGCAGGCTTCACTAGAATGTGGCCTCCAGCCCCGCGAGCGAGAGGTGTGACATGAAAGTTACTCTCTCCGTCATCAAGGCCGACGTCGGTTCCATCGGCGGCCACACCCGACCTTCCGACGCCATGATGGACATCATCCATGCGCGCATCCGGAAGGCCATCAAGGAAAAGCTGCTGATTGACGGCATGGCGACCTACACCGGCGACGACATCGCCCTGCTGATGAGCCACACCGAGGGCGTCAGCTCCCCGCAAGTGCACAACTTCTCCTGGGAGTGTTTCCTCGCCGGCACCGAAATGGCCGGCCAGCAAGGTCTCTACGGCGCGGGCCAGGACTTGCTGGTCGACGCGCCCTCGGGCAACGTGCGCGGCGCCGGCCCGGCGGTCGCCGAGATCGAATTCGAGCGCGACCCCAAGAGCAAGCATCGCCCCGCCGAAGCCATTTTGATTTTCGGCGCCGACAAGTGCGGCCCCGGCGCCTACAACTATCCCTTCTACTCGGTCTTCTGCGACCCGATGCACAACGGCGGCCTGCTGCACAATCCCAAGCTCCAATTGGTTTTCACGCTCACAATATTTGACATGCACCACACGCCCAAGAACAGCGACCGGGTCATCAAGCTCGACGTTCCCGAGCGCGTCTGGGACGTCGCCTGCCTGCTGCAGAACCCCGACCGGTTCGCCATAGAGGCCATCCACTCCCGCTGCCAGCCCCACGAGCAGGTCGCT
>JAXIPK010000374.1:0-4380 GCA_045402975.1 Acidobacteriota bacterium | reverse complement strand
CCGTCGCGTTCAATGACAAAATGAAAGAGAAGGCCGCCACCCGGGGACAGGCCTCCAGCCCCCTCGAGCATCAGAAGTAGGGCAGAGACGGCAGGGCGCGAGGCCCTGCCCTACCTCGGCCTTCCTATTGGCAAGCATGGGGAGGGCGGGAGCTTGCCTCCCGCCGTCTTCTTCCTTTCGAGTTTGGATTGTTACGCGGCGCTAGAAGCTGCCGCGGGTTGGTCATCAAAGCGAACGGAGACCAGCTGCGTCACGCCGCCCTGCATGGTTACGCCGTACATCACCGGCGCAATCTCCATCGTCTTCTTGTTGTGGGTGACGAGGATGAATTGCGTCTGCGCGGACATCTCCTGCACCAGGCGGGTGAAGCGGCCGACGTTGGTGTCGTCGAGCGGCGCGTCCACCTCATCCAGGATGCAGAACGGGCTGGGCGAGTAGCGGAAAATCGCGATGAGCAGCGCCAGAGCCGTCAGCGCCTTCTCGCCGCCCGAAAGCAGCAGGACGTTCTGCAGGCGCTTGCCGGGCGGCTGGCAGATGAGCTCAATGCCGGCGTCGGCCGGGTTCTCGGCCTCGGTCAGCCGCAGCGTCGCGGCGCCGCCGCCGAACAGAATCTTGAAAGTCTCCTCGAAGTTCTTGTTGATGACGGCGAACGCCTCTTCAAACCGCTTGGTCGACTCGGCGTCGATTTCGTTGATGGTGCTGGTGGTGTCGGCGATCGAGGCCAGCAGGTCGTCGCGCTGCTTGGTCAGGAACTCGTGCCGCTGCTCGCACTCCTGGAATTCCTCCAACGCCATCATGTTGACCGGGCCGATGTTTTCCAGACGCAGCTTGATTTCCCGGAAGCGCAGCTCCGCCTGCGCCAGCGCGTCGCCCGCCAGGCGCTCCGCGACTTCGGTCAAGAGCTGCTCGACCGTCAGCCCGAACTCGCTCTGCAACGTTTGCTCATGGTGCTGGCGGTCGGAAGCCAGCCGCGCCTGCTCCACTTCAAGCTGATGCCGCCGCTCCCGCATCGCCTCCAGTTGCGCCCGCAGCTCGCGCAGCGCCTGCTCGCCCTCCACCACGCTCTGCCGCAAGGCTACGATCTCGGTCTCGCATTCCTGGCAGCGCCGCTCCTGCTCCAGCTTGTTCTGCTGCGCCTGAACGATGTCGGCCTCTCGCGCCGTCAGCTCTTCCGCCAACCGCTGCTGCTCGCTGCGCAGCCGCTCCTCTTCGTCGTTCTGCTGCTGCTGCGAAGCCGTCAGCCGCGACGCCGCTTCCGCCAACCGCGCCTGCTCCTGCCGCGCCAGCGCCAGCGCATCCTGCTGCTGCTGCAGTTGAACGAGTTTCTTTTCCTGCGCCAGCAGAGTTCGCCGGGCGGATTCCAGCAACTCCGCCAACTGCCGGCGAGCCGTCTCCAGCGCCGCCAGCGTGGCTTCTGCCGCTCGCACCGAAGGCTCCAGCACATTCTTCTGCCGCGCCGCCTCCTCCAACTCGCGACGCATGGCGTGCGAGCCATGCCCGTTGCGCACGCCGCCGCTTACCAGCCGCCCGTGGTACCAACTGCCGTCGGTAGAAAGGAAAAAGTACTGCGGGTAGCGCCGCGCCAGATCTTCCGCGGCGCGCGCCGAGCCCACCAGCCAGGTGCGCCCCAACCGTGGCAGCACCCGCTTGGCTTCCGCGCCCAGCGCCCCATTCATCCGCACCAGGTCGGCCACCCGGGCTACGATGTCTTCGCCCTGCGGCGTGTCTCCCTCGGGAACAACCGCGGGCGGGAAGCGCCCGAACGAATCCACCAGGAACGTGGCGCGGCCGCCCATCTGTTCGCGCAGCAACGAAACACCCGTGCGCGCCGCGTCATACGTTTCAACCACGACGAACTCGAGCTCCTCGTGCAGGTAGTCTTCCAGCAGCGGGGCGTAGTCGGGCTCCAGCTCGGTGAAATCCGCTACGACGCCTACGGCGCGAAACTCGGTGCCCGTCACGACTCCGTCGGGGCCGATGGTTGCGCCGCTCCCGGATCCGAGGAGAAGCTTCTGCACCGGCTCGGCGACTGCGGCGCGCTGGGCCACTAACTCGGCCAGCGCTCTTTCGTGCGCCACCACCGTGGCCAGCGACTCGCGAATTTCCTCCATCTGCCGCTGCTGGGCCTTGAGTTTCTGCTCGCTGGCGGCCAACGCTCGCTGCGCTGACGCGACCAGCTCTTCGCTCTGCGCGCGCAGCGCGTGCGCCCGCAGCAACGGTTCCGCCATCGGAGAGGATTGCGCGCTCTCGGCGCCGCCCTCACCACTCAACGCGGCGAGCTGCTGTTGAAGCTTCGCGATTTCCGTTTCCAGCGAATCAAGCTCCGTTGCGGCGGCGGCGAACTGCTCTTCCAACCGCGCAACTTCCCCGCGATGGCGCTCGGCCCCAGCGCCCGCGGCGAGGGCTTCGCAGCTGATTGTCTGCCGCTGGGTCGCCAGCGCCTCGAGGCGCGCCGCGGTCTCCTGCTGCTGGCGCACCGTATCGGTGCGGCGCGTCTGGGCCCGCTCCAGCTCGACCAACACCAGGCCGGCGCGGTTCTGCTCGGCCCGCAACGCCGCTTCCAGCTCGTACTGCCGTTGCTGCGACGCCGCCTGCCGCTGCTCTCGCGCTCCCAGCGTGGCGGCGGCCTGCTCGGACTCGCCGCGGTTGGCTTCGACCTGCGCCGCCAGCGCCTCGGCCTGCGTGCGCAACGCGTCGAGCTGAGTGGCCAAAAGTTGGCGATGGAGGTGGGTGCCCTCGGCCTTCAGCTCCTGATAGCGACGCGCCCGCGCCGCCTGGCGCTTGAGCGAGTTGAGTTGCTTCGAAATCTCTTCCAGAATATCGTTCACGCGCAGCAGGTTCTGGTGCGCCGATTCCAGCTTGGCTTCCGCCAGCCGCCGCTTGGTCTTGTACTTGGTGACGCCCGCCGCCTCTTCCAGCAGCCCACGGCGGTCCGACGGCCGGGAAGAAAGAATCTGTCCCACGCGGCCCTGTTCGATGATGGCGTAGGACTCGGGCCCCAACCCGGTGCCCATGAAAAGCTCCTGGATGTCGCGCAGCCGGCACAGCTCGCCGTTCAGGTAGTACTCGCTGGTGCCGTCGCGGTAGAGCCGCCGGGTGACGACCACTTCGCCCGGCATGATTTTTAGATTCAACCCCCGCTTACGCCGCTTTTGCTCGGCGGGCACTTCGACGGGAGTTTCACCGGACTCCGGGACCGCGTCTGGCGCGGCTTCTGCCGCCGCTTCGGGCAGCGGCGCAGCTACTCTCTCTGAATCCGGGTCGTAGAGGGTCAGTGTGACTTCCGCCAGGTTGGTCGGCGGGCGGGTGGCCGTGCCGTTGAAGATGCAGTCGGCCATGCGGCCGCTGCGCAGGGTCTTGGCGCTCTGCTCGCCCAGCACCCAGAGGATGGAATCGGCGATGTTCGACTTCCCACAGCCGTTTGGCCCCACAACGGCCGCCACGCCGTTGCCGTTGAAGACAATCCGGGTTCGGTCGGCAAACGACTTGAAGCCGAAAATTTCGACCTGCCGCAGTCTCAGCAAACGCGCCTCCTCTACAGGCACTCTGGACCGAGAACTGGGAAGATTATCCCTTTGAACGTTCGGCGGGTTCAATCTGTCAGGCAACCCGTGGCGCTGGGATGCGGAGTCGGAGAATAGCACGGGAAAAGCTCGAATGTAAAGTGTCAAGTGAAATCTGCGCCGCCGGCCCGTAGAATGGCTGCCGTGGACTACTTCCGCGCCCGCTACGAGGCCCTGGTCATCGGGATCACGGCCTTCTCCGTGCTTATCATGGGCGGCGTTGCCCTTCCGGTGCTGGTGTTGGTCCCGCAACGCTTCTCGAGCCTCACCGTGCTGTTCCTGTTGGCTGTTGTGCTGGTGACCTACGGCCTTTCTCCCCGCGGCTTCAGCCTTGGTCCCGACGGGCTACGCATCCATCGCCCCTTCGGCGCGCACGTCTTGCCCTTCGACAGAATCCGCTCGGCGCGCCGTGCCCAGCCGGGCGAGCTCGGCGGCCTGCGCACCTTCGGTTCGGGTGGAATGTTCGGATTCTTCGGTTGGTTCTGGAGCCGCAAGATGGGCCACTACCGCGCCTACGTGACCAACCGGCGAGATATGGTGCTGGTGCAAGCCGAGCGGCCCTACCTGCTCAGCCCCGAGCGCCCCGACGACTTCCTGCGGGCACTCTCCCAGTGGCTCCCGACTAGGCGCTACTGAGGCAGGTTCTCGATCATCCCGATGTCGGCCTCCAGCACTTCGTAGGCGTTCATAACCAGCCGCCGCCCGTCGGGATGTGCGTCGAATTGGAGCACCGGCTGAAGAATCCTAAACGTGTACGCGATCGGAAGCGTTACAGGTAGACGAGTGGGGGCACGCCCATCGGCCCAAACGCGCCAGG
>JAXIPK010000271.1:0-9033 GCA_045402975.1 Acidobacteriota bacterium | reverse complement strand
GCCAAGGACGCCGAAGAGCATGCCGGCGAGGACCGCAAGCGCATCGCGGAGGTTGAGGCGCGCAACAAGCTCGACACCATGGTCTACAGCGTTGAAAAGCTGCTGAGAGAGACCCACGAGAAGCTGGCCGAGGAGGATGTGAAAGCGGCAGAAGCCGCGCTGGAGGAGGCCCGCAAGGCGCTCCACGAAGGCGCGACGGACCGCATCAGCGTTGTGCTCGACGACCTCACCAAGGTCAGCCACAAGATGGCGGAAGCGATGTACCAGAAAGCTTCCGCCGGGCCCGCGCCCGGAGCGCCTCCGGCCGGCGGTTCCGAAGCTTCGGGAGGTGGCACCAAGGCCGAGGAGAAAGGCAAGCAGGGCGAGGTTATCGACGCCGAGTACGTGGACGTCGATGACAAGAAGGTGAACTGAGGGAGGCCATGACGAGCCCGCAGCGGTCCCCGAAAGATGGCGAGGGGTTTCGCAACTACGCAGTCAGCCTGCACCTCGAGCGCACCGGGCCTCCGCAACGGATTCGTCCGGTGGCCGACGGCGGCGCCGTTTACCAGGTTTCGCTTTCGGCCCAACCCGCGCGGCTGTGGCGCAGCCTGTTCCTGGAGCAGAAGGAGTACGAGCTCGACTTTGTGCCTTCGCTGGTCCGCTTCACCTACCATCCGCCGGCGGCCAACTTCGCCGCCGAGGACTGGCAACTGCAGGCGCGCCTGAAGCTGCTCGACACCTGGATCGAATCCACCAATCGTCGCTGCGCCGAGCCGCCGCGGCCGGCGCGCCCCGCGGCGTCAGCGGACGACGGCCCCAAGACCCACTAGCTATGCCGACGGCCACGAAACACGACTACTACGAGCTGCTGGGCGTCAGCCGCGATGCCTCCGCGACCGAAATCCGCAAGGCCTACCGGCGCCTGGCGCGCAAATACCATCCCGACGTCAATCCCGGCGACAAGGCGTCGGAGGACAAGTTCAAACAGATTCAGGAGGCCTACGAAGTCCTGAGCGATCCGAAGAAGAGGAAAATGTACGACCAGTACGGGGTCTACTCGGACCAGATCAAGTCGGGTCAGGGCGCCCCGGCTGCGGGGTTCGACTTCAGCGGCTTCGATTTTTCCAACCTGGGCGGCGGCGGGAGCTCGAGTTTCAGCGATATTTTCTCCGACTTCTTCACCCGTTTCGCCGGCGGGCCGGCGGAGCAAGCGCCGGAGGCGCAGCGCGGCAGTGATCTCGAGTATCTGGTTGAGATCAGTTTCTGGGAGTCCATCCGCGGCGCGGTGCGCAAGCTGGCGATTTCGCGCCTGGATGCCTGCAGCGCCTGCAGCGGGACGGGCGCAGTGGGCGGGCCCGCGACCTGCACCGCCTGCGGCGGCCGCGGCCAGGTGGTGCAGTCGGCTGGGCCCATGCGGTTCAACATGACCTGCACGCGCTGCGGAGGCTCGGGGCGGGTACGCACGTACTGCCGGCACTGCGGCGGGGAAGGCCGCGTGCCGCGCGCCGAGACTCTCGACATCCGCATCCCCGCCGGCGTGGCCGAAGGCTCGCGGGTGCGCGTGCCGGGCAAAGGCAATGCCGGCGCGCACGGCGGTCGGGCGGGTGACCTCTACATCGTCACGCGCGTGCTCGCGCACCCGTTCTTTGAGCGGCGCGGAGACGACATCCACACCATCGTGCCCATCTCGGTGGACGAAGCGGCGCTGGGCGCCAAGATTGAAGTCCCGACGATTGACGGCCGCGCCCTGCTGAAGGTTCCGCCGGGGACCCAGTCGGGGCAGCGCTTCCGCTTGCGCGAAAAAGGCGCGCCCTCCCTGCGCACACCGACTCGCCGCGGCGACCAATTCGTCGAAGTGCGCATCGTGCTCCCCAAAGTGCTCGACGAGCGCCAGAAGAAACATCTCCAGGACTTCGCCAAGCTGACGCGCGAAGACCCGCGGGCGGAAATCTACGCCGCCGCGACGCGCTGAGAGGGTGAGGGAATGCCGCGAGGCCGCAAGGGCACGGGACGAAAGAAAAAGATGCGGGTCGGCTACATGATCAGCGCCGTGGCGGAGAAGTACAGCCTGCACCCGCAGACGCTGCGGCTCTACGAGCGCGAAGGGCTGATCACGCCGTCGCGCAGCGAAGGCAACACGCGGCTCTACACCGCAGAGGACCTGGAACGGCTGGAGGTCGTCCTCAGCCTGACGCGCGACCTGGGGGTCAACCTTGCGGGCGTCGAGGTGGTGCTCAACATGCGCGAGCGCATCGAAGAGCTGCAGGCGGAGGTGCGCCAGTTCGTTGAGTTCATCAACCAGGAATTGGAGCGCATGCGCGACCGCGCCATGCAGGAGCGCTTCCGCACCGCGCTGGTGCGCGTCGGGCCGCGCGCCGGCCAGACGGAAGCCGAAAAAGCCAAAGCGTCCTAGGCTTTGGTGATTCTCGCGTCGGTGAGGATCGAAAAGATGTAGGAGTGCTCGCGCTGGCCGAATTGCCGCTTGAGCTCCCGCAGGTTTCCCAACAAGCCGGATTCAAGCGCGCGCTGGAATTGGTTGCGCGGGATGGGCTGCTCGTGGGTGGAGGGCCGCAAGGAGTCGGCGTCGGCCGAGTAGGTGAAGCGCTTGCCGCCGAGCTCGTAGAACTCCTCGCTGGCGTGTTGCTGAATCCTCTCCCAGGTTTCCCCGAAATCCATCATCATGCCGGCAATTCTAGCTCAACATTGATTGCGAGGGCCGCGCGGCGGGGGGCAACCCCCCGCCCTACCTGTGCTGTGGTCCAAAGGTTTGAGGTAGGGCAGGGCCTTGTGCCCTGCCGACATGAGCGATATGCTTCGGCTTCCCATGGCAGCGACCAACGGCAGTTGTTCCCTTTGCGGCGGCACCGGATGGAAGCCTGTTTCTGCTGACGGCGCCCGGCGCGGCGTGGTGCGCTGCGACTGCATGGCGCAGGCTTCGCTCGACCGCCGCTTGCACGCCGCCCACATTCCCGCGCGCTACCAGCACTGCGACTTTGCGAGCTTCCAGGCCAACGTGCACGAGCAGGCGGCCTTCAACCAGAGCCTGAGCGCGGCGCGGGTGCAGGCGGAGGCCTTTGTGCGCGACTTCGTGCCCGGGCGCACCGAGTTCGGGCTGCTCTTCATGGGCCGCAGCGGGGTGGGGAAGACGCACCTGGCGGTGGCGGTGCTGCGCGGTTTGTTGGAGCGCGGCGCCGACTGCCTGTTCTGCGACTTCCGCGAGCTGCTGAAGACAATTCAGGACAGCTACAACCCTGTTGTGCAGACCACCGAGATGCAGGTGCTGACGCCCGTGCTGGAGAGCGAAGTGCTGCTGCTCGACGACGTGGGCGCGAGCAAGCCCTCCATCTGGGTTCTCGACACCGTGGGCCACATCATCAACACGCGCTACAACGACCGGCGCGTCACGTTGATTACGACCAACTATCTCGACTCCAAATCCGGCGCCACCGAAGACACGCTGGCCGAGCGCATCGGCGAGCGCATGCGCTCGCGGCTCTACGAGATGTGCCGCGTGATTGACGTGAACGCCGACGACTTCCGCCGCCGCGTCAAGCAAGCCCAGTATCATTTCCGCTGAATCCGCCATGAGCAGTCCCGAGCGCCCTGTTGTTTCGCCGGCCTTTCCATCCGGTGCGCAAGATTTTCAACCGACTGCCGCATGGTGGCTGGCGCGGTGGTCGAAGCTGGCCTACGAAAGCAAGCAAGCGATTGCACGAGAACTCGAAGCGGAGGGCTTCGAGAAAGTCGTGTTCTTCGACGTTGCCGGCACGCAAGGCTATCTGGGCCTTCATCCTGGAATGCAGGGCAATCCGCGGTTTGGCGTCGTCGCCTTCCGCGGGACGGAGAACGATTACTCCGACGTCCTCACCGATATCACCTTCTTCAAGGGGAAGGCCGCCGACTCCAACCTCCGGGCGCATGCAGGCTTCCTGATGGCGCTGAAGCAGGTTTGGGGCACATCGTTCCGTCCGCGTTGGGAGGGAACGATTGAAGTGGACTGGAAAGGCCCCGAGGGATTGGGCGAGGCGCTCGAAGAGGCCGAAGCCGAGTTCCGCGACCTCCCGGTCTTTTTCACGGGGCACAGTTTGGGCGGAGCGCTGGCCACTCTGGCAGCGTGGTGGTGGGAAGAGCCCGAGGCGCAGTACAAAACGTCCGTCCTCTACACATTCGGCTCACCGCGCGTGGCGGCTCGCGCGCTGGCCGGCTACCTGAACGAAAAGCTGCGCGCGTACCGCGTGGTCAACTCAACGGATATTGTTCCGCGAGTTCCCACGCCTGTTTTCGGATTTCGCCATGTGGGTGAGCTGGCCTATTTCACGCGCGCCGGCCGGCTCTACCGTCCGGGGTCGTGGTGGGTTATGGCGGCCGAGTTCACCCGAGAGATTCTTTCCGTCGCCACGCTGTTTTTCCCGGC
Organism: Acidobacteriota bacterium; assembly: GCA_045402975.1. Taxonomy (GTDB): domain Bacteria; phylum Acidobacteriota; class Terriglobia; order Acidiferrales; family 2-02-FULL-67-57; genus JACPRL01. Next base: position 4,637 of record JAXIPK010000271.1, on the reverse strand, counting down.
GCAGTGGGTGCGGAATATTCAACCCAGGCTCTTCACCAACCACAGGATCAAACAGTATGTCGGGAAGTTGCTGGCAGTTCTCGGCGGCGGAATCTGAACGTCCGTCTTTCGCCGGCGCGACGCCGCGGCGTTGACAGTGTTTCAAACAAACATCCCAGAGCCCGGTGGCTCCTGCCACCGGGAGAGTTGCCTCGGGTTTTCCCCCAGGCATCCTTCGGCTTCGCTCAGGACAAGGAGCCTGGGGGCTGCGGGGTGGGAGGCGTGTATTGTGCGGGTGCGTTGACAGTGTTTCGCCTTATCCGCTATAGTGCGACGAGTGTGCTGGCGGGGGGATAAACCCAGCGCACGCTGGCTGTTCCGAGGGTGCAGCGCTTCCGATCTCCTGGTGGTTCCCTCGCAGGCGATTTTTCGCCTGCCGCGCAGCCGGCGAGTAGAAAAGGACGAGATGTTGCCCGACACACCTGAGAATCTGCCCACGCCGGCGGAAGACACCGCCGAGCCGGTTGTTCCCGCCGAGCCGCCCGTTCCCGCCGAGTCTCTTGAGACGGCGGAAGCGCCCGAAGTTGAAGACTTGAGCCCGGTGGAGCTCGAGCAGCTTCTGGACGAGTACAGCCCACAGGCGGCGCCGACTACCGGCGAGGTTCGCCAGGCCACGGTCGTCAAATTCACCGAGGACGGCGTCGTGGTCGACCTGGGTTTGAAGTCGGAAGGCATCCTCCCCCTGGCCGAGTTCACCGACGAGCAGAGCAATCCCACCACCCAACCCGGCGACTTTGTGGAAGTGCTGCTGGAAGGCGGCACCACGACGGAAGGCTACGTCCCGTGCTCGTCGGAGGGCGCGCACCGGCTGAAGCTTTGGGATGAAGTCGAGCGCGCCTACCACGAGAGAGAGAAAGTGCGCTGCAAGGTGGTGGAGCGCGCCAAGGGCGGCTACGAAGTCGAGATCAACCTGCCCGGCGCGCATCCCGGCCGCCGCCCGCTCTCGGCGTTTCTCCCCGGCTTGCAGGTGGACCTGCGTCCGGTGCGCAACTGGGAAGGGTTCATCGGCAAGGAAATCCCCTGCCGGGTGCTGAAGCTCAACCGGCGCCGCGGCCGCGTGGTGGTGCGCCGGCGCACCCTGCTGGAAGAAGAGCAGGCCCTGCGCCAGAAGCTGCTCGACGAAGTGCTGAAGCCCGGCGCCATCATCACCGGCACGGTGAAGAACCTCACCGACTACGGCGCCTTCATTGACCTGGGCGGCATCGACGGCCTGCTGCACATCACCGACATTTCTTACCGCCGCCTCAGCCATCCCTCCGATGCGCTGCAGCCCGAGGACGAAGTGCGCGTGCAAGTCCTCAAGGTGGACAAAGAAAAAGGGCGCATCTCGCTTGGCATGAAGCAGCTCGAGCCCGACCCCTGGCAGGACGTGGTGAAGAAGTATCCCACCGGCCAGCGGGTGCGCGGGCGCGTGACGCACCTGGTGGACTACGGCGCCTTCGTGGAGCTGGAGCCGGGCGTCGAAGGGTTGATCCACGTTTCCGAAATGTCGTGGACGCGACGGGTCAAGCATCCCTCGGACATCCTGAAGCCGGAAGACTGGCTCGAAGCCGTGGTGCTCGACGTCCAGACGGGCGAGAAGCGCATTTCGCTCGGGCTGCGCCAGACGCAAGCCGACCCGTTCGAGCGCGCGCCCAAGCGTTATCCGGTGGGACAAGTCGTGCGCGGGCGCGTGCGTACCCTGACCGACTTCGGAGCTTTCGTCGAAGTGGAGCCCGGCATCGAGGGCCTGGTGCACCATTCCGAGCTGAGCTGGGACCGCGGCGTGAAGAAACCGGCGCAAGTCTTGAAGCGCGGCCAGGAAGTCACCGCCAAAGTCCTCAAGGTGGACCCGCAGAACCGGCGGCTCAGCCTGACCATCAAGGGCGTGACGCCCGACCCGTGGGTTACCTTTGTGACCCAGGTGCAGCCGGGCGCAGTGATGAAGGGCAAGATTGTGCGTCGCACCGATTTCGGAGCGTTCGTCGAGCTGGCGCCGGGCGTGGAAGGCTTGTGCCACGTCACCGAGCTGCCCGCGGATGCGGAAGAGTCGGCGAAGACCGGCGAGGAGTATGAGTTCCGGGTGCTTAAGATCAGCCCCAACGAGCGCCGCATCAGCCTGAGCTTGCGCTCGGAGCTGGACCGGAAGGCGGTGCAGCAGTTCGCCGGCCAGTCGCGCGGCGGGGCGACGCTGGAAGAGATCCTGACCGCCAAGCTGCAAAACTCGGGCACGGAAAAATCCTAGAGCGTCCTGCGGAATGAGGAGGCTGCCATGACCAAGGCCGACCTGGTGGACGAAATCTCCCGCGCCATCGCGGCGACCCGCAAGGACGCGGAGTCGATCGTCGAGACGGTGTTTGAATCCATCGTCAAAGCGCTGCAGGGCGACGACAAGGTGGAGATCCGCGGCTTCGGCAGCTTCCGCACGCGCAAGCGGCGCGGGCGCATCGGGCGCAATCCCAAGACGGGCGTCAAGGTCGAAGTGCCGCCCAAGCGCATCCCCTACTTCAAGCCCAGCAAAGAGCTGAAGGAAATCGTCAACTCCGGCTCGGCTGCCCAACCCGCCGGCTCCGACTAGCAATGGATTACCTGTGGACGCCCTGGCGCTACCACTACGTCAGCCAAGGCGCCGGCACTCCCGGCTGCATCTTCTGCGCCGCTCTCAAGCAGAACAACGACGCTGAGACGCTGATTCTCTTTCGCGCCCAGCACAACTTCATCCTGCTGAACCGCTTTCCCTACACCACCGGGCATTCGATGATTGCGCCCTTCGCCCACGGGGGCGAGCTCGACAACGCTGCCCCCGAAGTGTTGAGCGAGATGATGCTGCTGGCGCAGCGCCTCCAGCGCGCCTTCGCGGCGCTTTACAAGCCCGACGGTTACAATCTCGGCATGAACCTCGGCCGCGTGGCCGGCGCCGGGGTCGCCGACCATCTTCACCTGCACGTGCTGCCGCGCTGGGGCGGCGACACCAGCTTCATGACCACAGTCGGTGAGACGCGCCTGGAACCTGAAGACCTGGCGACGACCTACGCCAAGCTCAAGCCGCACTTTCAGAAGTGAGCTTTGCATCATCTCTCCGAGCCCGCAGGCACCCGCCTGCGGGATTCCCGGTGGCCGGTGCCACCGGGCTCGGCGCGTGGTTCTTGCTTGGGTAGGGCAGGGCCTTGTGCCCTGCCGCTCACAGGACTAGAATCGCGCTTCCTTCCATGAACCTCGAGCTGAGCGACGACCACAAAACAGTCCTGAAGACGGCGCGGGAGTTCGCCGAAAAGGAAGTCAAGCCGCTGGCCCATCATCTGGACGAGACCGGCGAGTTCCCCCGCGAGACCTTCCGCAAGGCTGCCGAGCTCGGGTTCACCGGCGTCTATGTTCCGGAGCAGTTCGGCGGCGCCGGAATGGATCACCTCGCCTACTCCATCATCATCGAGGAGATTTCGCGCGTCTGCGCCTCCACCGGCGTAATCCTTTCCGTCTGCAACACGCTTTTCTGCGATCCCATCCTGCGCTTCGGGAACGAGGAACAGAAAAAGAAGTACGTCACGCCGCACGCCCGCGGCGAAAGAATCGGCTGCTACTGCCTGACGGAGCCACAGGCCGGCTCCGACGCCGCCAATCAGAAAACGATGGCGGTGAAGAAGGGCGACAAGTACATCTTGAACGGCACCAAAGCCTGGGTCACCAACGGCGCCGTGGCTGAGGACGCCATCGTCTACGCCGTCACCGACCCGTCGAAAGGCGCGAAGGGCATCAGCGCCTTCATCGTCGAAGCAGGTTTCCGCGGCTGGAAAGTCGTCCGCGAAGAAAAAAAGATGGGCATCACCGCTACCGCCACCGCCGAGATTTCCCTGCAGGACTGCGAAGTGCCCGCCGCCAACCTCATCGGCGCCGAAGGCATCGGCTTTCGCATCGCGCTGCGCACGCTGGATGACGGCCGCGTCGGCATCGCCGCCCAAGCCACCGGCATCGCCCAGGGCGCGCTCGACGAATCCCTCAAGTACTCGCAGGAGCGCCAGGCCTTCGGCCAGCCCATCGGCAGCTTCCAGGCCATCCGCTTCATGCTGGCCGACATGGCGACCGAGATTGAAGCCGCGCGGCTGCTGTTGCGCCGCGCCGCCTGGCTGCAGGACCAGACCGGTTTCTCAACAGTGGAGCCGCGCTACGGCCTCGAGGCTTCCATCGCCAAGCTCTACGCCAGCGAGATGGCGGCGCGTGTCTGCCACAAGGCCGTGCAGATTCACGGCGGCTACGGCTACAGCCGCGAATACGCAGTCGAGCGCATGTACCGCGACCAGCGCATCACCGAGCTCTACGAAGGCACCAGCGAGATTCAGCGCCTCGTCATCGCACGGCACCTCCTGGGTGCCTAATCGCAGTCCTCGACCCCGCAGGAACACCTCCAAAAACGCGTACAAACGCGTTTTGTACGCATTTCTCCCCGAAGGGCAGGGGGAGACCCAGGGCCGCGACCGGCGGGGCGCAAGGCCCCGCCCTACCCCAACCGACTCGCGCTTGGCTGGACCGGGTAGGGCAGGGGCTTGTCCCCTGCCGTCTCCGTCTTTCGTTACTTGTAGGAAATCACCACCGACTGGTCGGTCGGCGGCAGGGGATGAAATTCG
>JAXIPK010000120.1:0-6191 GCA_045402975.1 Acidobacteriota bacterium | reverse complement strand
GCGGATTCCGCCCGGGACCTACGCCGCCGGAGACTTTCTCGACGATGACGGCTTCAGCGACGCGCCGGTTCCCCTCCGCGTGCGCCTCACCGTTCGAGGCGGGCGCGCGCGCGTCGACTTCACCGGCTCCGCCCGCGGTCTGCGGCGCGGAACCGGTGAAGTCGACGCGCGCGCGCCCGCCGCGAACCGTGAGGCGCACGCGGATGGGAACCGGCGCGTCGCGGAAGCCGTCGTCGTCGAGAAAATCCTCCGCGGTGTACGTTCCGGCGGGAATGCGCCGCAGGGTGGCGCGCATCATGCGCGCCGAGTAGTCGAGCAGGTGGCGCATGTAGGCGCGGACTTCGTCGAGGCCGTAGCGGGTGACCATTTCGCTGAGCCGCCGCGCGCCCAGGCGGCAGGCGGCCACCTGAGCGGTCAGGTCGCCTTCGCGCTCGGTGGGCGTGCGCACGTTTGAGAGGATAAGCCCGAGCACGTCGCGCCGCAGCCGGCCGCGCTCGGCGATTTTTACCGGCGGGATGCGCACGCCTTCCTGATAGATGTCGCGCGAGAGGCCCATCGAGCCGGGTTGCGCGCCGCCCACGTCGGCGTGGTGCGCTCGGCTGGAGACGTAGAACGCGGGACGACGCCCGCGACCGATGAATACTGGCATGACGAGCGTAATGTCCGGCAGGTGAGTGCCGCCGGCGAAGGGGTCGTTGAGTATGGCGATGTCGCCCTCTTCGAGCTTAAGGGCGCGGATGGCGGCGGCCACCGACATCGGCATGGAGCCGAGGTGCACCGGCATGTGGTCGCCCATGGCGATGACCTGGCCGCGGGCGTCGAAGACGGCGCACGAGTAGTCGCGGCGCTCCTTGATGTTGGGCGAGAAAGCGGTGCGGCGCAGCGCCGCGCCCATCTCTTCCGCCACGGCGTGGAAGAGGTTCTTGAAGATTGCGAGCTTTATCGGGTCAGGCATCAGCGCTCCAGGAGCAGGTTTTCGTAGGCATCCACGCGCGCGCGCCAGTCAGGCGGCAATACGGTGGTGCCGCTGTACTCGGCAATCACGGCCGGTCCGCGCAGGCGGTTGCCGGCGCGCAGGCACTCGCGGAGGTAGAAGTCGGTCTCGTGCCAGCGTGCGTCGAAAAACGCTCGCGCACGCTTGAAGCGGGCGGCGGGAAGTGGCTCGGCCCCGGCGGGCTGCCGCGCGCGAAGCGCGGGCTTGGTGGTCAGGCCGAGGGCGTGCAGGCGCACGTTGACGACTTCGATCGGTCGCGCCGGATCGGAGTAGCCGTAGCGGCGCGCGTGCGCCTGATGGAAGGAGCGAATGAAGTCGCGGCCGTAGGGAACGGTCAGCTCAAACGCCTGGCCGCGGTAACGCAGGTCGAGCTGGCGGAGCCAACGCTGGGCGGCGCGGGAGAACCCTTCGCGAGCCAGGTCGGCGCGAGCGGTGCGTTCCAACTGCCGGAAGGCGGTTTCGAGTTTCGGCGCCAGCGCAGGCGCGGCGTCCACCGGCCAAAGCACGGTGCGGGAATAGTCCTTCACTACATCGGAACAGAGAATGCCGAGCGCCGAGAGCGCGCCGGGAAACTTCGGCACGACGATGCGCGGGATGCCGAGCGCGGCGGCGAGGTCGCAGGCGTGCAGGCCGCCGGCGCCTCCGAAAGCGACGAGGGTGAACTCGCGCGGGTCGTGGCCGCGCTCAACCGAGATGACGCGGATGGCGCGCTCCATGGTGGCGTTGGCAACGGCGACGATGCCCGCCGCCAGCTCTTCCAGGCGACGCAATCCCGGCGCCTGGCGCAGAAACTGCTGCGTGTAGCGGCGAGTTCTTTCCGCGTCGAGCCGCCACTCGCCGCCGAGGAATTGGTTGGGGTCGAGCCGGCCGAGAATCAGGTGCGCGTCGGTCACGGTCGGCTGGCGGCCATTGCCGTAGCAGATGGGGCCGGGGTCGGCGCCGGCCGATTGCGGGCCGACGCGCAACGCGCCGCCTTCATCGAACCAAGCCAGCGAGCCGCCGCCCGCGCCCACGGTGTGGATGTCGAGCATGGGGACGGCGACAGGGACGCCGCCGACCGAGCCTTCATTGGTGGTGGCGAGGGCGCCGGCCCCGACGTTATCGGGGCAGGCGAGAAGCGCAACGTCGGTGGAAGTTCCGCCCATGTCGAAGCTGATGATGCGATCGAATCCGGCGCGTGCGGCTACGGCCTGCGCGCCCACCACGCCGCCCGCTGGGCCGGAAAGCAGCGTGCGCACCGGTTGCGCGGAGGCCACGCGGGCTGAGACGGTTCCTCCACTCGATTGCATTACCTGAACGCGGCCCGCCGTCCTGCGCCGAGCGGGCTTCGGAGGGTGAACGACTCTTTCAACTTCCGCCAGGTAGCGGCCCATCACCGGCGCCAGGTAGGCGTTCACCGCGACGGTAGAAGTGCGCTCGTACTCGCGGAATTCGGGCAGGATTTCGTGCGACACGCTGACCGGCAGGCCGAGGCTGCGCAGGGCGCGCGCCAGGCGGCGCTCGTGGCGCGGGTTGAGGTAGGAGAAAACCAAGCAGATGGCGACCGACTGCGGGCGCAGCCTTTGCACGCGGCGTTTCAGGCTTGCCAGCGCTAGCGGCGTGAGGGCGATGAGGACCCGGCCATCGGCGGCGATGCGCTCGGGCACGCCCAGGCGGTGAGCGGCGTCTACCAACGGCGGCGGTTTCTGGACGAAGAAGTTGTAAAGCTCCGGGCGCGCCTGGCGGCCGATGACCAGCACGTCCTCGAAGCCTTCTGTGGTGACGAGCGCCACGTGGCCGCCGCGGCGCTCGAGCAAGGCGTTGGTTCCCACTGTGGTTCCGTGCAGCAGGTCGACCGGCGCGGTGGTCTCGCCCAGGCGCTGGCGCACGTCGGCTACCGCCTGCGCGATGGCGCGCGCCGGGTTGGCGGGCGTGGAGAAAACCTTCAGAATTGCCAGACGGCCGCCGCGCAGAAAAACGCAGTCGGTGAAAGTGCCGCCGGTGTCGATGGCGATGCGCATGGCTTCAGGGGCTAAAGCCCCGTCCTCTTGCAAGCTTTTTCGGCACGGCTGAAGCCGTGCCCTTCCGGAGAATCTGCCGCGGAGAGCTTGGACACAGGTTGTCTAGCTCGACGAGAAGCGAACCAGCCAGTAGAAGCCCAGCGCGGCGCTCAGCGCTCCGGTGCAACTGACCAGCAGGCGCGAATAGGCCGGAGCGCGCGCCGCACGCGCGAACAGCGCCTGGGCCAGCCAACCGGCGGCGGCCATAGAAACCACAATGCCGAGGCCGAAGGCGGCGATGCGCGCCAGCGCTCCGCCGGCCGATTCGGCGAGCACCACCGGCACCACCAGCAACAGCGAGCGCGCGCCGCTGAAGCCCATCAAGCCGCCCACCAACGTCGCGAGGTGCGGGTGGCGATGCGCGGCGTGCGCGGCGCTGCCGACGTGGAGGTGCCAGTGCTGGTGCGCACCGGGCGCGTGGTCGTGCGCATGCGGGTGCGAGTGAGCGACCACGCGGCGGCGGAAGACTTCCGCCAGCAACCAGCCGCCGAGGAAGATGAGAACCACAGCGCCAGCCTGCTCGAGTCCGCGCTGCCAGCCGTCCGGCAAGCCGCGACCCAGTGTCCAGGCGACTGCCGCCAACAGGAGCAGCGTGGTCACATGGCCGATGCCGAAACGGACTCCGAGCCAGGCCAGCTCGTGTCGCGCCGCACGCCGCTCGCCTTCTCTTCCTGTCAGCGCCGCGATGGCGGCAAGATGGTCCGGCCCCAGCCCGTGCAGGGCGCCGGCAAGGAACATGGTCAGGAGGATGAACACGGCGACGGCATTCTACTGGAATTGAAACCGCAGATGAACGCAGATTTACGCAGATGAAAACAGGACGTGAAGCGGGGTCAGGCGCCGAGCTTGAGAGAGGGGTCGGCGTTGAGGTCGAGGCCGGAGAATTCGCCGGCGAGGAAGTGCGGATACGCGGCGGCGGCGATCATGGCAGCGTTGTCGGTGGAGAGCGCCACGGAAGGAAAAAACACCGGCAGGCCGCGACCGGCGCATTCCTCGGCGAAGATTTTTCGCAGGCGCGAGTTGGCGGCCACGCCGCCGGAGACGAAAACGGCGCGGGCTTCGAAGTCGTCGGCGGCGGCCAGCGTGCGCGCCGTCAGGTCTTCGACGACGGCGTGCTGGAAGCTGGCGAGGAGGTCGAGTGTCTGCTGGCTGCAAAGCTCTTCAATCGGGCGCGGCTCCGCCTGGAGCGCGGTGCGGCGGTGTTGGGCCTCCGCGCGCAAGCCGTCGCGCTCCACCAGGCGCACGACGGCGGTCTTGATGCCGCTGAAGCTGAAGTCGTAGGGACGGCCGCGCTTGATGTTGGGGCGAGTGAAGCGGACGGCCTCGGGGTTGCCGCGGTGCGCCAGGCGGTCAATCACCGGCCCGCCGGGATAGCCGAGCGCAAGCAGCTTGGCAACTTTGTCGTAGGCTTCACCGGCGGCGTCGTCCACCGTGTGGCCGAGCAGTTTGTAGCTGTAGCGAAAGCCGTCGGTGCCGATCTCTCGACTTCGCTCGGGATGAATCCCTCGATTCGCTTCGCGTGTCTCGGGATGAAGCGGTTCCCGCTTCACGTGATAGAGCGTGGTGTGGCCGCCGGAGACAACCAGAGTGACCAGCGGGAACTCGATTCGCTCGAGCTCGCCCTTCTGCGCGGCCTCGAGCAACACGGCGTGGATGTGTCCCTCGAGATGGTTGACGCCGAGGAGCGGCTTGCCGAGCGACCACGCCATTGCTTTGGCATAGCTCACGCCCACCAGCAGCGAGCCGACCAGGCCCGGCCCCTGGGTGACGGCGATGGCGTCGAGGTCGGCGTAGGCGACGCCGGCCTGCTCGCAGGCTTCGCGCACCACGGGGACGATTTTTTCGAGGTGAGCGCGCGAGGCGAGCTCGGGGACCACGCCGCCGTACTTGGCGTGCAGGTCCACCTGCGAGCTGATGACGTTGGAGAGGATGCGGGCGCCATCGGCCACCACCGCGGCCGCGGTTTCATCGCAGCTCGATTCAATCGCCAGAATGCGGATCATCGCTCGTTCCCACGCATTTCATGGTAGCACACGCGTCTCTGCTAGAATGACGGCGATGCCTGCTCGGAACAAAGTGCGCAAGGCTGTGATCCCCGTCGCCGGCCTCGGCACGCGGTTTCTGCCCGCCACCAAGTCGCAGCCCAAAGAAATGCTGACGCTGGTGGACAAGCCGCTCATCCAGTACGCGGTGGAAGAGGCGGCGGCGAGCGGGATTGAGGAAATCATTCTGGTGACCGGGCCGGGCAAGGATGCCATCGAAAGCCACTTTGCACCCAGCCCCGAACTGGAGCACGAACTGCGGGCGCGCGGCAAGCGAGCCGAAGCGCGCGCGGTGCGCGCGGTGTCGCGGCTCGCCAACGTAGTTTCGGTGCGGCAGAAAAAACCGCTGGGGCTGGGGCACGCCATCGGGTGCGCGCGGGCGCTGGTCGGCAATGAACCCTTCGCGGTGTTGCTTCCGGATGAAATCATTGACGCGCGGGTTCCGTGCCTGCGGCAGCTCCTGGCGGTACACGCGCGGCGGGGCGGGTGCGTAGTGGCGACGCAGCGCGTCAGGCGGGCGGAGATTTCGAGTTACGGTGTGATGAAGGTCGAGCGGTTGGAGAAGCGGCTGTTCCGCGTGCGCGGACTGGTGGAGAAGCCGACGCCGAGCCGCGCGCCGTCGCTCTATGCCGTCGTGGGGCGCTACATCCTGGAACCGGAGATTTTCAAACTGCTGGAAAAGACGCCGCCGGGGCGCGGCGGGGAAATCCAGTTGACCGACGCGCTGGCACGTTTCGCGGCCGAGAAGCCGATGTACGCAGTGGCGTTTGAAGGCGAGCGGTTCGACGCCGGCAACAAGGCGGGGCTTCTGGAAGCGACGCTGCACTTCGCGGGGAAGCATCCGGAGCTGGGGCGCGTGCTGCGCAGGTACATGAGAAAGAGCTAGCCACAAAGACGCGAAGACACAAAGGTCAAGAGCCAAACCCCAAGAAGTCGAAAAGCCAAAAGGGAATACTACGAGGAGTCCTTGGCGGCGGAAGATGCAGGTTTCTTTTCTTCACTCTTGGGCGCGGGCTCGGATTTCGTTTCGCTCTTGGATTCGCTTTTCTCCGCCGGAGCGGATTTGCGGGCGTAGTCAGTGACGTACCAGCCGCTGCCCTTGAACTGAATGGCGGC
>JAXIPK010000094.1:0-2789 GCA_045402975.1 Acidobacteriota bacterium | reverse complement strand
GGTGGCGCGACAATGGACGCAACGCAAGTTGCATCCTTTGGTCAGCTCCCAGAACACCAGGCGCGGGACAGCCGGGGTATCGAGCTCTGTTCCCGCCTGGTGTTCTGGGAGCTGACCAAAGGATGCAACTTGCGTTGCGTCCATTGTCGCGCCACCGCTCAGGAGTTGGCTTCGCCGCTGGACCTGCCCACAACCGATGCCTTGAGAATCATCGAGCAGATTTCGAGTTACGCCCGTCCGATTCTCATCCTGAGCGGTGGCGAGCCTCTGTTCCGCAAAGACCTGTTCACGCTGGCCGCGCACGCCACCGAGCGCGGGCTGCTGGTGGCGCTGGCCACGAACGGCACGCTGATTACGCCGGAGGTGGCGGCGAAGATCCGCGCCGCGGGCATCCGCCGCGTGGCCATCAGCTTCGACGGCGCCGACGCCGCCACCCACGACAGCTTCCGCGGCCTGCCGGGCTCGTTTGAAGCCGCGCTGCGCGGGCTGCGCGCGGTGCAGGAGGCGGGCATCTCGACCCAGATCAACACCACCGTCGCGCGCCACAACGTCGAGCAGTTGCCCCGCATCCTGGAGATGGCGCTGAGCCTGGGCGTCGACGCCCTCCACACTTTTCTGCTCGTGCCGGTCGGCTGCGGCGTCAACATCGCCGCCGACCAGATGGTTCCGGCCCGGGTCTACGAAAAAGTTCTCGAGTGGTTCTACCAGCGCGAGCAGGAAGGCGCCATCGAATTGAAAGCCACGTGTGCCCCGCACTACTACCGCATCCGCAAGCAGCGCCAGGTTCAGGAACGACGCGCGGCGCAAACTTTGTCTGACTCCCCCGCCGGCACCCTGGAGGCAGATTCGCGTCCGCGCGTCGCTCCTGCGCATCCGCACGGCTCGCGGCATCCGCAGATGGGCGCGGTGACCAAAGGGTGCCTGGCCGGCTCGGCCGTCTGCTTCATCTCGCATCAGGGCGAGGTTTATCCCTGCGGGTATCTGCCGGTGCTGGCCGGCGACTTGCGCCGGCAATCCTTCGCCGAAATCTGGGAACAGTCTCTCGTGTTCGCGACCTTGCGCGACGCCGACAACCTCAAGGGCAAGTGCGGCGCCTGCGAGTTCCGAAAGATCTGTCTCGGCTGCCGCGCCCGCGCTTATGCAGCCACCGGCGACTTCCTCGAGGCGGAGCCGTTCTGCGCCTACAAGCCGGCGCGCTTTTCCTCGGTTTCGCCCACAGGCTATTCGCACTGGAACAACGCCCGCCCGCCGCTTTCGCTGGAGATCATCACGTGAGCGCGCCGTTGCCCCGCGAACATGGGGCTTGGGGAATCGTAGCCGTTCCTTTTCTGACCGCCGCGGCCATCGCCGGATCGCTTTCTCTGGCCGTGGTGCTCGCGTTCGCCGTCGTGCTGCTGGTGTTCCTGGCGCGCGTGCCGCTCGAGGCCTCATTGCTGGCCGCCCGCGGCTCCGCCGAAGCAAGAAAACCGCTGCGCCTGGCCCTGGCCTACGGCCTGCCCGCAGTTGTCGTGGGGCTTGTGCTCCTTCTGGTTTGGAAATTCTATCTCTTGCTTCCCCTGGGTGGATTGGCCGCGCTGATCTTCGTGTTGCACCTATGGGCTGTCCGCGCGCGCAAGGCGCACTACGCCGCGGCGCAACTGCTGGGAACCACGGCGCTCACCTTGTCGGCGCCGGCGGCGTGGATCGCGGCCACCGGCGGCTTGGACTCCACTGGCGCGCTCGTTTGGCTGCTGAATTGGATCTTCTTCTGCTGCGGCGTGCTCTACGTCCGGGAACGCATCCGCCTCCAGCAAGCCGCCCGCCGCGGCGCCGCAGTGCCGGCGGGTTGGTGGGCGTCGCTCTTGAACCTCCTTGCCCTGGGAGTTGTCGGCGCACTGATCTGGGCCGGGCAGGCCTCACTCTGGGTCGCAGTCCCTTTCGCGTTGGCGGCGGCGCGCGCTGCCTGGGGCCTGCGGGTTGCGGGGCAGCCGCTGGCTCTGCGGAGACTCGGCTGGAGCGAAGTGCTGCTTTCGTTGTTCTTCGCCAGTTTTCTGACCCTGGGGTTTCGCCTGTGAAATTCGATCTTGTCAATCGAGGGTAGGGACATGCAGGGCCAGGAGATTCTTCAACACATCATGGACGACCACAGCCGCCTCCGCTCCGAGCTCCGCGAGTGGGAAGCGGCCCTGGAGCAGAGCTCCGGCAGCAGCTACGGCCAGTGCCAGCACGCCCTGGCGGTGCTGCAGGAATTGTGTCGCGCGCTGGCCTACGAGTGCCAGCACCACTTCCGCGAGGAAGAGACCGTGCTCTACGCTGTGGTCGAATTCAAGCTGCCCCACCTGCGCGCCTTGGTGGAAGAGTTGCGGAGCGAGCACGACACCTTCCGCCAGGCGCTGGAGCAATTGCGGCGCGAGTTGCTCCGCTTCAACACCACCGGCGAGCAGGGAGGCCTGCCCGTCCTGGGTCGAGACTTGGTGCGGCTGCTGCGCCACCACCTGGAGCGCGAAGAGCTTGAGCTCCACCCCGTCGTCCAGCGGGAGTTCCGCGAGAGCGACTGGCATGAGCTCAGCCGCGTCCACGTCGACACCCAGGTCGCCTGATGAGCCGGCCGAAAAGACTTGACCCGAACCCGGGTTGGGATAGGGTATGGCAGTTGACGTGCACTTCTCTGTGGGCCGGATGTTGAGGAGGCTGGCTATGACCCAGCGAACTACTGCATCTAAAGCCGCTATTCTGAGCCTCTTGCTGGTGCTGGTGGCGGCCAGTACCGCCATGCTGGGGACCGCCGGTCCCCCTGACAAAGTGTCCGC
>JAXIPK010000372.1:0-1386 GCA_045402975.1 Acidobacteriota bacterium | reverse complement strand
CGACGTTGGTGCGGCCGCCTACGAACCACTTGGCGAACGGCGGATTCGACCAGTCAAGCACCTTGGTCCAGGGCGCAAACCAGTGCAGGTCGTGGGCACGCTCGCCCCAGAATTTCTCCGGATCGTGCGCGGCCTGGTCGTAGAGGTGCTGGTATTCCTCCATCGAACGGACGGAGGCGGCTTCGCGGAATTGGTCGGGAGGCGGGAAGATTTCCGTGTGGTCCATCGGGTCTCCGGGAATCCAGCATTGTACCGGAGAGCCTCATGGAAGCGAAAAGCACACCACCAGGCACGTAGCCCGGCCGAGGGCGGCCGGGCTACACGAGCCTGGGAACTCAGCCTTGCAGATGTGCCTCCAGGAACCAGAGGTCCTTGTCGGCGGCGCGGGAGATTTCGGTGAACAAGTCGGCGGTGGACTTGTCGCCCAGGCGGTCGCTGGCGTCAATGGCGGCGCGTACTTCAGCGGCCAGTCGTGCCAGGCGCGATGCCAGAGCACGGACGTGGTCGGTGCCCGTCGTGGCGTCGAGGTCGTACTCGGCGAGCGACGTGGCCGACGCCACCTGACGCGCGGTGCCGTTGGCGGTGCCGCCCAGGGCAGTGATGCGTTCGGCGATCAGGTCGCTGTGGGCCTCGAGGCCGGTGGCGATCTGGTCGAAGAGCTCGTGCAGCTGCTGGAATTGCGCTCCCTTCACGTTCCAGTGGGCGTGCTTGGTCTGGGTCTTCAAATCAAGGGTGTCGGCCAGGCGCGCGTTGAGCAGCGCTATGAGCTCGGTGCGCTGCTTCTCGGAAATATCAATGCTGGTCTTGAAGGTGCGAGTGGCGGGGCGGGTCTTGGATGCGATTGCGATAGCCATAGTGATCTCCTTCAAATTAGATGATAGTCCCGGAACCACGGGTGCAAATGTGACGCCGGTCACCCCCTGTGGGCTGCTTCCGACCTAGGGTTTTACGGCAGCCAATGTCTCCTGTAACACGCGAGTGAGTTCTTGGGGATCGGCGACCGGCGGGCGGCAAACGAAGCCGGAGCAGATCACCGCCACGGTCTTTCCTTCCTTGACGCCGGGAAGGTTGGGGATGGTCTCGGCGAGGGCGGGAGGCAGGTTCTGGGGCGCCAGTTCGCTATCGGTAAGGTGCAGCACTTCCTTGTTGAGCGCGAAGGGAGCGAGCGCGGCGCGATAGAGCGCGTCGGCGGCGGCATCGTTGCCGATGACCACCACTTGCGTAGGCGCGCTGGCGAACCAGACGCCGGCGATGCCGTAGGTTCCGGCAAACATTCCGAACTGTGCGGCCAGCCCAGCGAAAACTTCCAGCGTGTCTTCCGCCTTCTGCTGGTAGGCCGCGTCGTGCGTGGTTCCGTAAAGCCGCATCAGTGCAATCACTGCGACG
>JAXIPK010000366.1:0-7653 GCA_045402975.1 Acidobacteriota bacterium | reverse complement strand
GACCTGGATGCTCTGGTGGCGCCTCCGGAGTCCGCCTCGGAGGCCAGACAGATCACGAAGCGGGCAGAGCAGGGAGAAGTAGTGCACACCACCGGGCACCGGTGCCGTCGAGACGGCTCGCGGGTTGAAGTGGAGATCCACGGCGTTCCGTTGATGGTCAAAGGGGAGATGCGGGGCGCCTTCGCCATCTACCAGGACATCACCGATAGGCGCCGCCACGAGGCGGAGCGGGAGCGGCTGGTGGAGGAACTCCAGGAGGCGCTGGCCAACGTCAAGACACTGCGCGGCCTGTTGCCCATCTGCGCTTCCTGCAAGAAAATCCGCGATGACGGAGGCTACTGGAGTCAGATTGAAACCTACCTGCGCGCGCACTCAGAGGCCGAGTTCAGCCACGGCATCTGCCCGGAATGCGCCAAGCAGCTCTACCCCGAGCAGTTCTCCCGGATGTTTCCCGAGCTGGCGGGCGAAAAACCGGCGAAGGAGTAGGCGCGGCTACTCTGCTGCTTCTTCTTCCGGCCGCAGGGCTTCAAGGCCCTCGCGAATCATGAACCCCACCATGACCAGAGCAGCGACCGGGTCCGCCCACCACCAACCCAGCCAGGCGTTGAGGCCCAAGCCCAGCAGCAAGGTGAACGAGAGATAGGAGCAAAGGTAGGTTTCCATCGCGTCGGCGGCCAGGGCGCGGCTTCCGAGCTGCCGCGCCACTCGGCGCTTGCGGTGGCCGAGCAGCGGCATCACCACCAGCGACACAGCCGCAAGGACAATCCCCACCAGGCTCTCGCGCGGCTCGGTGCGCCGCCAGAGGTCTCCCACAGCTTCATAGGTGACGTAGGCGGCCAGAAGAAAAAAGGTGAGCCCGACGATGCGCAGCGCGCGCGATTCCGCTTCGGCTTCCAATTCGCCCTGCTGCCGCAGCCGCCAGAGCAGGGTGACGCCCGAAATGCTCTCGATGATGCTGTCGAGGCCGAAGCCCACCAGCGCGATGCTGCCCGCCAACCACCCGGCGACGATAGCGACGGCGGCTTCCGCCGCGTTCCAGGCGATGGTGAAATACTCCAGCCGAAGGGCCTGGCGACGGAGATCCTCTCTCTGCAGCAGAGTGGGCGTGGCGGCGGCGTTCACGCGGCGGGGTCTTTCTTCGCCAGTCGCGCGGCGGCCTGCTGCTGATGGGCGAAGAACTGGCGGGCGTGCTCGACGTCCTGAGCGATTTGGGTTTGCAGGGCGCGCAGGGAGGGGAACTTGCGCTCCTCGCGCAAGCGCTCGTGGAAGCGCACCTCGAGACGGTCCGGCTCGGTGTCGGGGGGCGCCAGTAGGTGCGATTCAACCACCAGGGCGGTGCCGTCGAAGGTGGGGCGGACGCCGACGTTGGTCACCGACCCGCAGAAGCCCGTGGCGATTCGGGTTTCGGTGACGTAGACGCCGTGCGCCGGCAGGCACTCCTGCTCGGGAGAGAAGTTCAAGGTAGGGAATCCGAGCTGGCGGCCCCGGCCTTCGCCCTTGCGCACGGCGCCAGTAAGCGAGAAGGGCCGGCCCATCAGGCGCGCCGCGGAACGAACGTTGCCTTGCCGCACGCGGGCGCGAACCGCGCTGCTCGAAGCCACCTCGCCGTCGACGACGACGGGATCGACCACTTGAAGCTCGAAACCGAACTCCTTCCCGAGCGCCGCTAGGAACCGGGCGTCGCCTGCCTGCCCGTGCCCGAAGCGGAAGTTGGCGCCGATGCAAACCACCTTCGCGCCGAGCCGCTGGAGGATGAGCTCCTCGACGAAGCTTCGCGGCGAGAGCTGCGAGAACTCCGGCGTGAAGGGCACGACAAGAACGAAGTCGACGCCGGCAGCTTCCAATAAGGCCAGCTTCTGCTCATCCGTGGTCAGCCGCGAGGGGGCCCGCTCAGGCGCGAGCACGCGCGCGGGGTGCGGGTCGAAGGTCATAACTACTGCCGTGCCCTCGAGCGCCCGCGCCCGCTCGACCACGCTCTTCAAAATCCGTTGATGGCCAAGGTGCACACCGTCGAAGTTGCCGATGGTCAGCACCGGAGCGCGGAACTCTCCCGCGACTCCCTGCAGTCCCCGCTGCACCTTCATCTCAGACCTCCACCTCGAGGCTCAAGCCGTCGTGGGCCAGCGCGACGCCGTCGGGCAAGCGGCGGCTGGTTTCGGCGTGACTGAGGTCGTGGGCAATGTGAGTGAAGTAGGCGCGACGCGGACGGAGCTCCTCGACCAGGGCCAGCGATTGCTCAACGGTCGAGTGGTTGGGGTGAGGGCGGTCGCGCAGCGCATCCAGAACCAGGACGTCGAGCCCGCGCAGCATCTCTTTGGACTCCGGGGGAATCACGCTGAAGTCGGTGACGTAAGCGCCGCGGCCGAAGCGGAACCCCAGGCACTCCATCTTGCCATGCTCGACCGGCACGGGGAGCACGCGCAGGCTGTGCAGCTCCAGCGGCCCTTCGATTTCGCGCAGGTCGACTTCGGGGCGCGTGCTGTCGGGCGTGGCCTGGCCGAAAACCCAGGGAAAGGCTTGGCGGAGGATGCCGGCAGTGAAGCGGCTGGCGAAGAGCGGCACTTTGCCCTGCTTGAGGTTGAACGGCCGCAGGTCGTCGAGGCCGAGGATGTGGTCGGCGTGGGCGTGGGTATAGAGCACGGCGTCGATGCGCTTGAGGCCGTGGCGCAGCGCCTGCAGGCGCAAGTCGGGCGAAGTGTCGATGAGGATGTTGTAGCCGTTGTGCTCGAGCAAGACCGAGGGGCGAGTGCGGTTGTCGCGCGGGTCACTCGAGGTGCAGACCGCGCACTCGCAACCGAGAGTCGGCACGCCCATCGAGGTTCCGGTGCCGAGGAAGGTCAGCCGCAGGCGGCCCATAGAAACGTTACTTGCCCTTGGGAGCACCCGAGCGGGGTCCGCTGGTCAGGGCGACGTAGGAAACGCGCAACTGGTAGAGGGCATCTTCGAGGAAAGCCTTTTCGTTCGGCGTGAGGTTGCCACGGGTTTTTTCTTCGAGCAGGCCGAGCATGTCGAGAGTTTCGCGCGCGGCCTCGAGGTCGGGCGGAATGCCGCCGTGCACCGGGTCTTCGATGAGACCGAGTTGAAGCATCGCAGTGCCGGCAAAGGAGCGAATGAGAGTTTCAAAATCGAGTTTGGCGCGGCGGCCGGCCTGGCGCTCATAGGCCTGGCGGGCGTCGCGGGATTGCGCGCTCTCCGCGACCGGAGTCGCTGCAGGACTGGCCGCGGCGACAACCGGCGACGGAGTCGCCGGCGGAGCGGGTGCGGGCTCTTCGACGCCTTCGCGGCGCTCGCCCTCGGTGGTGAAGCGCCGACGATCCACTACGCGTACTTCGTCGCTCTCGTGCTTGCTCTCCGGCATGAGAACTACTTTACAGCGCGACCTCCGGCAGAGCAAGAGCGAGTGAGGCCAACCGGCCAAAGTGTCTCTTGCCGCTTCCCGCAGCTTGAGGATAAAGTCAGTCCTCGCCCTCACCGGCGAGAACAAATGGAAAAGAAAACGTTTCAGGAGGTCGTGGAGTTGATGGCGCGGCTGCGGGGGCCGGAGGGCTGCCCGTGGGACCGGGAGCAGACGCCGCGCAGCCTGCGCAGCAACCTGATCGAAGAAACCTATGAAGTGCTCGACGCCATCGAGCGCGACGATCCCGAAGCGCTCAAGGAAGAACTGGGTGACCTGCTGCTGCAAGTTCTGTTCCACGCGCAGATGGCGCGCGAACAGGGGCAGTTCTCGATTGAGGACGTGCTGACCGGCCTGCACGACAAGCTCGTCCGGCGGCACCCGCACGTATTTGGCTCAAGCCGCGTGCAAAGCGCGGAAGAGGCGCTGCACCGCTGGCAGACGATGAAGGCTGCCGAGCAGCCCGCTCCTGGATCCGCAGCTACGTTGGATGGTGTGAGCCCGCACCAGCCGGCGCTGCAAGAGGCTTACGAGATCAGCCGGCGCGCCGTGGGGGCGGGGTTCGAGTGGGAGCGGTTCGAAGACCTGCTCGACAAGCAGCGCGAAGAAGTAGAGGAGTTGCAGCGGGCAAAGGCGAGCGGCGACAAAGAGTGGCTCGAAGACGAGGCCGGCGACTTGCTGTTCGTGGCGGTGAACGTGGCGCGCTACCTGGGCTACGACCCGGAGCTGGCGCTGCGGCGCACCAACCGGCGCTTCCGGCGGCGCTTCGCGGAGGTCGAGGCGGAGCTCGCCAAGAGCGGGCGGCGCCCGCAGGATGCCACGGCGGCGGAATTGAACGAGCTGTGGGAACTGGTCAAGAGCCGCGAGCCGGAATAGTCCCCACGCATGTTCACACTCCAGGATTTCGAAGAAACGCGCGCGGCGCTGCGCGGCCGCATCCGGGTCACACCGCTGCTGTATTCCGACGCGCTGAGCGCGCTGACCGGCAACCGCGTCTACCTGAAGGCTGAGTCCTTCCAGCTTACGCACTCCTTCAAGATTCGCGCCGCTTATGGAGGCTTGCTGCCGAGACTGGAAGAGGCGCGGCAGCGCGGCGTGGTGACCGGCTCGTCGGGCAACTTCGCCCAGGCCATCGCCTACGCGGGGCACGAGCTGAATGTGCCGGTGACGGTGGTGATGCTGCAGCGCAGCGCCCGCTACAAAGTGGAAGCGGCGCGGCAGTGGGGCGCGGAGATTGTTTTCTCGGGCAACGAGTTTTCGGAGCGCAACGCGCTGGTGGAAAAGATTCAGCGCGAGCAAGGCAAGCTCCTGGTGCACTCGTTCGACGACGAAGGCACCATCCGCGGCAACGGGACGCTGGGCTTCGAGCTGATGGAGCAGTTGCCGGAGGTAGATGTGGTGCTGGTGCCGACCAGCGGCGGAGGACTTCTGGCCGGAGTGGCGGCGGTGGTCAAGCAGTCGCGACCCGAAGCGAGGATCTTCGGCGTGCAGCCGGAGAACATGCCGGCGATGAAGATTTCGTTGCAGAAGGGCGAGCCGACTTACACGCAGACGAGCCCGTCGGTGGCCGACGGCCTGGTGGCGGCGCTGCCGGGAAAGCTGACCTTTCAGCTGGTGCGGCAGTACGTGGAGGACGTGCTGCTGGTACCGGACGATGAGATCGTCCGCGCAGTGGCACACTTGCTGGACAAAGAGAAGCTGGCGATTGAGCCCTCAGGGGCCATCCGCGTCTCGGCGCTGCTGCGGCACTTGCGAGGGAAGCTCACTGGGCGGAACATTGTGGCGGTGTTGACTGGGGGCAACGTCGAGGTGGCCCGGCTGATGGAGATGGTGCGGAGTTCCGGGTAGAATCCAGCCGTGGCTGCGATGATCGAAATCCGCGCCTGCACCGGGATTGAGGAGTACCAGCGCTGCGTCGAGCTGCAACGGGAGGTGTGGGGCTTCGCCGACGTCGAGCTGGTGCCGAAGGACATCATCGCCGCCATCGCCATGGCGGGCGGGCAGGTTTTCGGGGCGTTCAATGGGAAGGAGATGATTGGTTTTCTGCTGGGGTTTCCCGGCTACCAGGACGGGCGGGCACATTTGCATTCTCATATGCTGGCGGTGCTGCCGAGCTACCGCGACCAGGGGGTAGGACGACAACTGAAACTGAAGCAGCGCGAAGAGGCATTGTCGCGCGGGTTCGAGCTGGCGGAGTGGACGTTCGACCCACTGGAGCTGAAGAACGCTTACTTCAACATCGAGCGGCTGGGCGCCGTCGCCCGCAAGTACGTGCGGAACAAGTACGGGCGGACGACCAGCCATCTGCACGGTGGGCTGCCGACCGACCGGCTGGTGGCGGAGTGGTGGCTGCGCTCGGCGCGGGTGGAGGCGGTGGTGCGGGGCAAGCCGGTGGAGCACGCCGCCAGTCCGGAGCGAATCGGCGTGCCGGCCAACATCGGCGAGCTGAAGCGCACGAATCCTCAGGCGGCGGAGCAGGCGCAGAGCGAGATTCGGGCACAGTTCGAGAAATGGTTCGGGCAAGGGTACGCGGTGACCGGCTTCGAGCTGGATGCGAAGGCCGGCACCTATCTGCTGGAGCCCTATGTGAGGCGAATCGGTGAAGATTGAAGAGCTGACACTACGCGAAATCCGCCTGAAGTTGAAGGCGCCGTTCGAAACCAGTTTCGGAGTGACGCAGGAGCGGCGCATCCTGCTGGTGGAGGCGCTGGCCGACGGCGTGCACGGCTGGGGGGAAATCACCGCCGGGGAAGGGCCGTTCTATTGCCCGGAGACGACGGAGACTGCGTGGCACGTGGTGAACGATTTCGTCGCTCCGATGGTGGTGGGCAAGACGGTGGAGGCCGCGGCGGATTTCCCGGCTCTGGTTAAGGGCATCCGCGGGCACGAAATGGCCAAAGCCGGAGTCGAGAACGCGCTGTGGGACATCGAAGCGCAGCAGAAGGGCCTGCCGCTGTGGAAGCTGCTGGGCGGGACGATGGACGAAATCCCCTGCGGTGTCTCGCTCGGGATCCAGGAGTCGGTGGATGTGCTGCTGATGAAGATCGACGCCGAGCTGAAGGCCGGCTACCAACGCATCAAGATCAAGATCAAGCCGGGCAAGGACGTAAAAACGGTGTACGCCGTGCGCCAGCGGTTCAAGCTCATCAAGCTGATGGTGGACGCCAACTCGGCCTACCGGCTGGAGGATGCGCCGCTGCTCAAGCAGCTCGACGATTTCTACCTGATGATGATCGAGCAGCCGCTGGCCTGGGATGACATCCACGAGCACGCCCGGCTGCAGGCGCAGCTCAGCACGCCGGTGTGCCTGGACGAATCCATCCACAACGCCGCCCACGCGCGAGCGGCCATCGAGCAGCGCGCCTGCCAGATCATCAACATCAAGCTGGGGCGGGTCGGCGGCCACAGCGAGGCCAAACGAGTCCACGACGTCTGCCGGGAGAACAAGATCCCGGTGTGGTGCGGCGGGATGCTGGAGTCGGGCATCGGGCGGGCGCACAACATTGCCATGTCGACGCTGCCGGGATTCGTGCTGCCGGGCGACGTCTCCGCCAGCCAGCGCTACTGGGCGGAAGACATCATCGAGCCCGAGGTCGAGGTGTCGCCGGAAGGAACCATCAGCGTGTTCAATACGCCCGGGCTCGGCTACCTGCCGCGGAGGGAACGGATTGAGAGCCTGACCGTGCGCAAGGAAGTCTTCCGCGCTCACTGACCCGCCCGCCGAATGCTCTATTTCCTCATAGCCGTGATGGTGCTGGCGTGGTCGTGCAACTTCATCGTCGCCAAGGAGGCGCTGAAGGAGCTGGACCCGCTGGCGCTGCTGTCGCTGCGGGTGTTGTTCTCGAACATCATCCTGCTGGCGCTCTACTTCGGGCGGGGAATGCACCGCAAGCGCCCGCTCGAAGAAGGGGACTGGCGGTGGTTCGCGCTGCTGGGGTTGTTCGGCATCGCCGGCAACCAGACCGGCTTCACCGTCGGCATCGCCTTCACCACCGTGTCGCACTCGGCGCTCATCATCAGCATCACGCCCATCCTGGTGCTCATCCTGGCGACGCGGATGAAGCTCGAAACCTTCACCACGATGAAGATCATCGGCATGGCCATTTCGTTCGCCGGCGTCGCCATCCTGATGAGCGAGCACGGCATCGACACCCGCGACCCGTCGTTTCTCGGCGACCTGGTCACGCTGGCCGGCAGCATCTGCTTCGCGCTCTACACGGTCTACAGCAAGCGCGTCGCCACGCGCTACGACACGCTCA
>JAXIPK010000106.1:0-1909 GCA_045402975.1 Acidobacteriota bacterium | reverse complement strand
CGCCGGAGAGCAGGCCGCCGATCCAGGGCAAGACGCGGTGGAAATAGACGCGGTAGAGTTGCGCGAAGAGGCCGCGCTCGGGCAGAGCAAACTCCAGGATGCCGACTTCCCCGCCCCGCCTCAGTACGCGCTGGATTTCTTCCAGCCCGCGCCGATAGTTTGCCAGATTGCGAAGGCCGAAGGCGGCAGTAACGACATCGAAAGAGCCGTCGGGAAAAGGAAGCGCCAGGGCATCCGCCTCCGCCAGCTGGATTCTCTTCTTCGTGTGTGCCGCCTTCTCGTGCGCACGCAGGAGCATGGGGTGGACGAAGTCGGAGCCAACAACAGCCCCGTGGCCGACACGGGCCAACTCCAACGTGAGGTCGGCGGTGCCGCAGCAGAGGTCGAGCGCGCGCGAGTCGCGGGATTGGAGATGCGACGCGAGAGCCGCCGCGGTTCGCCGCCGCCAGACGCGGTCACGATTGAAAGAAAGCAGATGATTGAGGAAGTCGTAGCGCGGCGCGATGCGCGCGAACATGTCGTGCACACGGCGAGCCGCCTGTGCTTCATCGGTCGCTCCTTCGGGGCGAGTCCCGGCGGGAAGTCCTGCGGCGCTCATCGGGTGGAGACGCCGCGAGGAAATTCGCGCAGCACGCGCAGGACGGCGGCGCGTGGGACATCCTCGATGACTTCGACTCGGCCAATCCGCCGCGGGAGGACGAACCGAAGAGTGTGGTCGCGTTTCTTCTTGTCGGCGAACATCTGCTGGTAGGCGCGCTCCGGGGTGAAACGCGGGAGCGGCGGCAGGGGGCCCGCGGAAGCAATCAACCGCACGATTCGGGCTGCGGGTTGATCGCCTATTTGACCGAGCCGAAGGCTCAGCAACGTGGCTGCAATCATGCCCCAGCCCACCGCTTCGCCGTGGCGCAGCGTGCGGTAGTGCCCCAGGGACTCGAAGGCGTGACCAAAAGTATGGCCGAAGTTGAGCCAGCGCCGGATGCCGTGCTCGCGCTCGTCCGCGGCTACGATGCGGGCTTTGACGCGCAAGGCGCGAAGCAGAGCTGCATGCACTGCGGGTGCGCGCCGCGCTCGCACTGCGGGCATGCTTCGCTCCAGCAAATGGAAAAGCGCCGGGTCGGCCACCACGGCGCACTTGATGACTTCGTAGAGGCCGGCGCGGAACTCGCGCGGTGGAAGCGTGTCCAATGTTCTCGTGTCAGCCAGAACGGCCAACGGATGGTGAAACGCACCCAGCAGGTTCTTTCCCCGGCGGAGGTTCACGCCCGTTTTGCCGCCAATGGCGCTATCCACCTGAGCTACAACGGTAGTGGGAATTTGAACGTAGTCCACGCCGCGCATGTAGGTGGCGGCGAGAAAGCCGGTGACGTCACCGACCACACCGCCGCCCAGCGCTGCCAGCAAGGAGTGGCGGTCGGCTCCGCGCTCCAGGAGTTTTTCGGCCAATCGCTCAATGGTCGCCAGCCGCTTAGCTTCCTCACCATCATTGAACAAGAGCGGCTCGGCGTGGATGCCTCCCGCGCGCAGGCCGGCAGCGAACACGCTCCCCCAGCGCGCCCACACGCGGGGCGAGCTGAGCACGAACAAGCGCCGGGTGTCGGGCCGGACCCGGCGGAGCCGCTTCCCCGATTGAGCCAGAACGCCGCCGCCCATCCAGACTGGGTAGCGCGCCGACGACGTTCGAACCCACAGGGTGTTGGTGTGAGCGCCGGCCATCTTTTTCATCGTGGCTATTTATACCATCCTATCGGCGCTCAGTTCCGTTATCATCGTTTCACCGAGCGGGGAGATGAAAGCCACGGTACTTGAAACCGATTACGTGGTGGTCGGCTGCGGGATCGCCGGACTGCGGGCCGCCATCGAGCTGGCCGCGGCTGGGCGCGTGGTCGTCCTCAGCAAGGCGGAGCTCACC
>JAXIPK010000241.1:0-11528 GCA_045402975.1 Acidobacteriota bacterium | reverse complement strand
TCCTCCCCCGGTCAGAGCCCGCGTCTATCCGGGTAAGCAGCCGGGGGAGAATCGAACCGGTTGACTCGTTGCCTACTTGACCGGCTGCGCGAAGCTGGCTTCGCCCAGCAAGGCTTCCGCCCAAGCGCAGTAAATCTGCACCTTGACGACGTCGTGAATGTTGGACGGCAGGGTGATGGACTTGTTGAACTGGATGTCCTTCCCGCCCTTCATGCCCTTGGCCGACATGGCGCCTTGCATCATCGCGCCTTCCTTCACGTCGAGCCGCTCGAGCTGGTAGACGGTCCCTTTCGAGTCCACTACCTGCCAGTGCGGATCGGGTGTGTCGGGCACCTGGAAGTCATCCGACAGCGTCAGGACGTTCTTGCCGTCCTTCTTGGTGTGGGTCACCGTGCCGCCGTTGACCTTGGCGCCCTGGAAGGGCGAGGAGGTGTGCTGCATGTCGGCGGCGTAGGCGCCGACGGCCGTGAGCAGCATCGCCACTGCGATGAAAACCGCCAAACGAACTGCGAGTGTGTTGCGTGTCGAGTGCATTTCAAGTTTCTCCTGAGTGAATTCAACTTTCGCCGAGTAGTCCTCAACCCCGGCGTTCTGTTACAGGCGGGTTGGGTAGTGTCTCAGTTAAACTGAGACACTACCGCGGGTTGCGCTGGCTGGACGCGGCGGCGGCGGCTGCGCTAGGATGGACGGGCTTTCCGGCCGCGTCACGGGGGCTAGGTCGGCACGACCGGCGGTAGTGGTTGGAGGGCGCATGACTGAATCGGAGGGTGGGGGTAGCTCAGGTTCTTCCGGCGTTTCTGCGGGTGTGCCGGGCGGAGCCCACGCGCCGGCTCTCTCGGCCGAAGAGCTGCAACTGATTCAGGGCTTGCAGCGCCGCGAGGAAGCGGCCTTCCTGCAGGTGGTCGACCGCTACCACAACTCGCTGATCCGCCTGGCCATGCTCTATGTTACGCGGCGCGAGATCGCCGAAGAGGTCGTGCAGGAAACCTGGCTGGGAGTGCTCAAAGGCATCGACCGCTTCGAAGCCCGTTCCACGCTGAAAACCTGGCTCTTCCGCATCCTGCTCAACCGCGCCAAAACCCGCGGGCAGCGCGAGGCGCGCATGATTCCTTTCAGCGCGATGTTCGATCCACAATCGGAGCCGGAGGAGCCGGAAGTGGCTCTGGACCGCTTTCTGTCGGAGGACCATCCGGAGTACCCGGGACACTGGGCGAAGCCGCCGGCGGGCTGGGGCGCCGACGCCGAGAAGCAACTCCTCGGCAAGGAGATGCGGGCCTACATCCAGAAGGCCATCGAAGGCCTGCCCGCCACCCAGCGCGAGGTCATCACCCTGCGCGACGTCGAGGGCTGGACCTCGGAAGAAGTCTGTAACGCCCTGGGGGTCAGCGAGACTAATCAGCGGGTTCTTCTGCATCGTGCCCGTACGCGGGTACGGCGGGCGCTGGATACCCATTTTGGAAAGAGTTAGGTCGAATGGACATGGCCGCTAGCTGCAAAGACTGGGTCAAGGGCATCACCGACTACCTCGAAGGCGCCTTGCCCGCCGACGAGCGGGTGCGCTTCGAAAGCCATTTGCAGAAATGCACGCCCTGCCAGAGCTACCTGGAGCAGATGCGTCAAACGATTCGCTGTGTCGGCGCTTTGCGCAGTGAGCCGCAGGGCGTGCCGGCGGAAACCAAGGCCAAGCTCCTGCAACTATTCCGCGCCAGCCAGCCCGCCCCGGCCGTAGACAAGGGCCGCCGGATTCGGCTGGGAATCCTCGACCAATACGCAGCGCCGGGCGACCACATCGGCTACTTCTGGGAGACGGAGCAGGAATTCCAGGAAGGCGTCGGCTTTCTCGCCGCCGGGCTTCACAACGGCGACGCCTGCTTCATCTTCGGCCACGAAGAGGCGGACGACAAAGTGCTGGCGCTGCTGCGCGAACGGGGATTTGCGGTGGAGGAGCTGCGGCACAGCAAGCGCCTGCAAGTGTTGACCGGGAATCCCTCGGGCGACGCCATGCTGGGCGAGATCGGAGCGGCGTTTCAGGCGGCGCTGGCCGCCGGCGCGCCCACGCTGCGCCTGCTGGGCAACATCGGCTGGGGCAAGCGCAACTGGCCTGCCGACGACGAGATTCTGGCCTTCGAAGCCAAGGTCACGGAAGCCGCCAGGCAGCTCCCTTGCGTCATCGTTTGTATGTACGATGTGCGGTCGCTCTCCGGGCGAGTGCTGCTCAAGGGCGGCTTTGAAACTCATCCCCTGACGGTCCGCAACGACGTGGTGCAGGAAAACCCGCACTACGTGCCCACCGAGCAGTACCTGAGCGCGCTTCGCGGACGAGCCAGGTGGGAGCGCATCCAATAACCTTGCAACCGAGCCGAGGCACGCGGGCTGACCGATGAGCGTCTCGCAAGAAATGAGTTGCAAGGAACTTGTGCAGGTCATCAACGACTACCTCGAAGGCGTGTTGCCGCCGGCCGACCAGCAGCGCTTTGAAGAGCACCTGGCCATCTGTCCCGGCTGCCAGACCTATCTCGACCAGATGCGGCAGACGGTCCGCACCGTCGGCCGCCTCCGCGAAGAATCCATTCCTTCCGAGGCGCGGGAGGTTCTCTTGCGAGCTTTCCGCGACTGGAAGAAAAAGTAGCGGCTCGCCCCTGTAGCACTCCACCCCACCGAGAGACTATTCGCTGTAGGACGACTCGCCGGGAGGCGGGAGTCTCTCCTTGCGAAAGGAAACGGCTGCCCAACCGAATGACGTGCAAAGAACTGGTGGAGCTCATCACCGACTACCTCGAGGGCGCGCTGCCCGCCGCCGACCGCCTCCGCTTTGAGCAGCACCTTGATCGTTGCTCTCCCTGCCGCGTCTACCTCGAGCAGATGCGCCAGACCGTCCGCGCCGCCGGCAAGCTCAGCGAAGAGTCCATCCCGGACGACGCCAAAGCCCTCCTGCTCCGCGTCTTTAACGACTGGAAGCGGAGCTAGTACCGTTCCAACTTGTTTTGCCAGCATGAACACAAAAGGCCAACCTTTCTCGTTCAAACTCCACAAGTGACGGCGTTCCGCCGAAAGAGTTGGAACGGCACTAGCTTTTCACTGGACGCCCGCGCTCAACTCGCCGAAAATCACTCCGCGCCGTAGCGCCGGAGAGGCAATCGTGGAAGACGCGTTGATGGTCCATCGCCTGCACTTCGCTTTCACGGTCACCTTCCACTACCTCTTCCCGCAACTGACGATGGGACTGGCGCTGCTCATCGTCATCCTGAAAACCCGCGCCCTGCGCACCGGCGACGAGCACTGGAACCGCGCCGCGCGCTTCTGGGCCCGCATCTTCGGCATCAACTTCACCCTGGGCGTGGTCACCGGGATTCCGCTGGAGTTTCAGTTCGGCACCAACTGGGCGGCCTTTTCGCGCGCCGCCGGCGGCGTCATCGGCCAGACGCTGGCCATGGAAGGCGTCTTCGCCTTCTTTCTGGAGTCGGGGTTCCTCGGACTGTTCCTCTTCGGCGAGAAGAAGCTCACCCCACGCGCCCACTGGTTCGCGGCCTTCATGGTGTTTCTGGGCTCGTGGATCTCCGGCTACTTCATCATCGCCACCAACGCCTGGATGCAGCACCCGGTCGGGTACACCCTCGGCCCCAACGGCGAAATCCTTCTCTCCAGTTTCTGGGCGCTGCTCCTCAACCCCTGGGCGCTGGCGCAGTACGCGCACAACATGAACGGCGCGGTTATCACCGCGGCCTTTGTGATGGCGTCCATCGGCGCGTTCTATCTGCTTTCCGGGAAGCATGAGAACTACGGGCGGACTTTCGTTCGGCTGGGCGTGCTGGTGGGCGTGATCGCGTCGATCCTGCAGCTCTTCCCCTTCGGCGACCTCCAGGGCCGCATGGTGGCGAAGCACCAGCCGGCCACACTCGCCGCCATGGAGGGCTTGTTCGAAACCAAGGCCGGCGCCCCACTCGCCATCCTCGGCCAGCCAGACATGGAAAAGAAGCGCCTCGACAACCCTCTCGAACTACCGAACGCCCTCAGCTTCCTCACCTACCAGGTCTGGACCGCCGAAGTGAAGGGGTTGGATTCGTTCCCGCCCGAGGATTGGCCGGACAGCATCCCGCTGCTCTACTACAGCTACCACATCATGGTCGGCCTGGGGACGTTCTTCATCGCCATCATGGTGGTGGCGGCGTGGAAGCTGTGGCGCGGCTCGCTCTACACTTCGCGCCTGACGCTCTGGGTGCTGATGCTCAGCCTGCCCTTCCCCTACATCGCCAACACCGCGGGCTGGGTCACCGCCGAAGGCGGCCGCCAGCCGTGGCTCGTCTATGGACTGATGCGCACCGCTCACGGCGTCTCGCCCCAGATTTCTTCCGGCAACGCCTGGTTCACCTTGTTGGGCTTCATGGGCCTCTATACGGTGCTCGGGGTCCTTTTTCTCTTCCTTGTCTACCGCGAGATTGAGCACGGGCCGGACGCCACCGCGGCGCGGGCCCACTAGAGGAACGAGGATGGAAACGCTCTGGTTCTGCCTGGTAGCGGCGATGCTGGCCGTCTATGTGGTGCTCGACGGCTTCGACCTCGGCGCCGGCGTCCTCCATCTCTGGGTGGCGCGCACCGACGACGAGCGGCGCCTGGTGCTCCGCTCCATCGGCCCCGTCTGGGACGGCAATGAAGTCTGGCTGCTCGCCGCCGGCGGCACGCTCTACTTCGCCTTCCCCGTGCTCTACGCCTCGAGCTTCAGCGGTTTCTACTTGCCGCTGATGATCGTCCTTTGGCTGCTCATCCTGCGCGGCATCTCAATTGAATTCCGCAGCCACGTGCAGAGTCCGGTGTGGGCGCCCCTCTGGGACTTCGTGTTCGCGGGCTCGAGCCTGCTGCTGGCGGTCTTCTACGGCGCGGCGCTCGGAAACGTGGTGCGCGGTGTGCCGCTCGACGCTCGCGGCTATTTCTTCGAGCCGCTCTGGACCAACTTCCAGCTCGGACCGGAGACCGGCATCCTCGACTGGTACACGATTGTCGTCGGCCTCACGGCGCTAGCGGCTCTGACGCTGCACGGCGCGCTGTGGGTGGCGCTGAAGACGGAAGGTGCGGTGAATGGACGCGCGCGGCAGGCGGCCCGCTTCCTGTGGTGGTGGGTGGCGGCGTTGACGGCCCTTATCACCGCGGTTACCTTTCGCGTTCAGCCGCACGTGCCGGCGCGCCTGCAGGATTTTGCCTGGGGCTTTGTTTTCCCAGCTCTGGCGCTGGCCGGCTTCGTCGGCGTTCGGTGGTTCCTCAATAAGCAGGATGATCTCCGCAGCTTTCTTTCTTCTTGCGCCTATCTGTTGGGGATGCTGACCAGCGTGGCCTTCGGCCTCTACCCCTACGTCCTGCCGGCCAGCACCAATCCCGACTACGGCTTGACCGTGTACAACGCCAAGGCGGCGGACTACGGCCTGCGCATCGGGCTGATTTGGTGGCTGGTGGGCATGGCCCTCGCCACTGTTTACGTCGTGTACGTCTATCGCAAGTTCTCCAGCAAGGTAACACTGGCGGAAGATGGCTACTGATAGGGCAACCTCGGCAGTTGCCAGAGTCGAATAGTTCCGCTAGGGTGGACTGGACTCTCCCGGACCGCCGATGAGACGCATTCTGATTATCGAAGACGACAAGGACATCGTCGAGCTGGTGCGCTACAACCTGGAGAAAGAAGATTTCCAGGTGCTGGCCACCTCCGACGGCGTGAGCGGCCTGGCTCAGGTCAAGAAATCCCCGCCTGACCTGCTGCTGCTTGACCTCATGCTGCCCAAACTCTCCGGCCTCGAAATTTGCAAAGACATCCGCCGCGACACCTCGCTCAACCGTCTGCCCATCTTGATGCTCACCGCGCGCGGCGACGAAGCCGACCGCGTGGTCGGCCTCGAGCTGGGCGCCGATGATTACGTCACCAAGCCCTTCAGCCCGCGCGAGCTGGTGGCGCGGGTCAGGGCGCTGCTGCGCCGCGCCGAGCCGGCGGGCAGCGAGTCCACCAAGTCACTCGAGGTGGGCAAGCTGGTCATCGACCCCGCCTCCTATCGCGTCACCCGCGGCGGCAAGCCAATAACGCTCAGCACGCTCGAGTTTCGCCTGCTCTACTATCTCGCTTCGCGCCCCAACAAAGTTTTCTCGCGCGACCAGCTTCTCGACGCCGTCTGGGGCAGCGAGCGCTTCGTCACCCCGCGCAGCGTCGATGTCTACGTCCGCCGCCTGCGCGAGAAAATCGAGCCCGACCCCGAAAACCCGGCCCAACTGAAGACGGTGCGCGGCGCCGGCTATCTTTTCGAAACCCGTGCGAATTAGTCTTTTCTGGAAGGCAAGCCTCAGCCTGCTGTTGCTGCTGGCTCTGGTGCTGCTGGCCGCCGATCTGCTGGCCGCGCGGTTGCTGCACGCCGACTACCTCGAAAGAGGTTTCGAGCGCCTCGATTCGCTGATGCGCCTGGCTGAGCGGCGTCCGCTGCCGCTTGATACTCCGGACGAGCTGCAAGCCTGGGCGGCGTGGATGGGCCAGAGCGGCGCCCGGGTTACCGTGATTGCCGCCGACGGGCGCGTGCTGGCCGACTCCCAGCACGACCCCGCCACCATGGAGAACCACGCCGGCCGGCCCGAGGTGCAGCAGGCGCTGGCGCAAGGCGAAGGCCGCGCCGTCCGCCACAGCGACACCATCGAGCGCGACCTCCTCTATCTTGCACGCCGCCATCAGCCCGAGCCCGACCAGCCGCCCGCCGTGCTGCGGCTGGCGCTGCCGCTGGCGGAGATTGAGGCGGCACGCGCGGAGTTTCGCTGGCGCCTGCTGACGGCCTCGCTGGTGATTCTGCTGCTGGCCGGCGGTGTTTCGCTGCTGGTCTCGCGCCACCTGGTCCGGCGAATCGACGAGTTGAAGCGATTCGCCGGCCGCATAACCGAAGGCGACTTCCGCCCCCTCGCCGCCGAGCGCGAAGGCGACGAGCTCGCCGCGCTGGCCCGCTCTCTCAATCAGACGGCGGCGCGGCTGAACGAAACCATCCGCACCCTGACCGAAGAACGCAACCGCTCCGCCGCCGTGCTCGGCAGCATGGTGGAAGGCGTTGCGGTCATCGGGGCCGACGAGCGCGTTGCCTTCTGCAACCACGCCTTCTGCCAGAGCGTCGGCGCCGACGCCGCGGGCTGCACGGGGCGCCCGCTGCTCGAAATCGTCCGCCAATCCGATCTCGTCGCCCTCATCCGCCGGGCGCTCGCCGCCCGAGAGACCCTCGGAGGCGAAGTTACTCTGGGCGGGGCGCGCTCGCGCACGTTCGGCGCCACCGTCGCTCCTGTTGAGTCGGCGGGCACCAGCGGTGTGGTTCTGGTGCTGCACGACATCAGCGAACTGCGGCGCCTGGAGCGCGTGCGCCAGGATTTCGTCGCCAACGTCTCCCATGAGTTCAAGACTCCCCTCACCGCCATTCAGGGTTTTGCCGAGACGCTGCTCGCTGGTGCGCTCGACGATCCCCAGAACAGCCGGCGCTTTCTCGAAATCATCCGCGACCACGCACTCCGCCTGGGCCGGCTCACCGACGACCTGCTCAAACTCTCCCAGATGGAAGCCGGCAAGCTGGATCTCGATCTCCGTTCTGTCGGTGTCGCCGACCTCGTTGAATCCTGCCTCGAAACTGCGCGGCTCAAGGCAGCCGCGAAGCAACAGACGCTCGAGGCCGATTGTCCCGACAGCTTGCCCGCCATCCGCGCCGATTCGAACCGGCTGCGCGAGGTGCTGCAGAACCTGCTCGACAACGCCGTGCAGTACACGCCGGCCGGCGGCCGCATCACCGTGCGCGCCGCCCCCTCCGGCAGCCAGGTGATGATTTCCGTCAGCGACACCGGCATCGGCATCCCCAAGGCCGACCAGGAGCGCATCTTCGAGCGCTTCTACCGCGTGGACGCGGCGCGCTCGCGCGAAGTCGGCGGCACCGGCCTGGGCCTGAGCATCGCTCGGCATCTGGTGGAAGCCCACGGCGGCCGCATCACCGTCGAGAGCGAAGTCGGCCGCGGCTCCACCTTTTCGGTTTACCTCTCCACCTCCTAGCTGTAACCCGAATTTCACTCCGCCTTCATCCCGCCTTCACGTCCCTCGGCTAGCCTGATGCTGGACAGTTCCAGGAGGAACCGATGACGATCCCGGAAGTGAATCTGGCTCATCCGCAAGCCGCAGGTGTGGACGCCGTTCTCAAGTCTTTGCTGTCGATGGCCGAGGAGGTGGAAAGCTCCGTCCGCCAGTCCCTGCATGCGCTGCGCGAGCTGAAGTCCGCCGAAGCCGGCCAGGTCTTCATGCGCGAATCACACATCAACGAGCTGGAAGTGGAGATTGACGACAGCGCCGTGCGCTTGATCGCTCGGGGCTCGGTTCTGGAGACGGACTTGCGGCTGCTCATCGCCACACTGCGCATCACCAACGACCTCGAGCGCCTGGGCGACCAGGCGGTCAACGTCGCCGCCCGCGTGGTTTCGCTCGACGCCTACTGGCCCGTCCACGCTCCACGCGACCTCAGCCTGATGGCCATCGCGACGGAAGAAATGGTTTGCAACTCGCTGCGGGCGCTTTCCGGCCGCCGGGTGGAGCTGGCCCAGGCGGTGCTGGAAGCCGACGACCGCGTGGACGCCTATGCGGAAAAGCTGGCCCGGCTGCTGGTGGAATCGATGGAGAAGGAGCCGCGCAGCGTCCCTGCGCAGGTGCAGCTTCTGCTGGCCTCGCGCACGCTGGAGCGCATGGCCGACCACGCCACCAACATTGCTGAGGACGTCATCTTCTGGCTGCGCGGGCTCGACGTCCGCCACCGCCTCTACCAGCTTGCTCCGCCCTCCTGACCTGTAACCAGATTTTCACTTTCGCTTCATTCACGGTTTACGTGACCAGGAGAGACTCCGCCGCGTGAATTCCCCTGCATGGCTTCAACAGCTCGCTGCCGTGTATCATTCGCTTCGCCCGGACGCGGAAACGCGACGGCGCACGCGCTACTATGTCTTCGATTTGATCGGCTGGGTCGCAGGAACCGATAGCGACGCCCCGGCCGCCAAACAACAGGAGGAAAATGAAATGAAAGTGCCGCTCAAGCAAACCGTTGTGGCTGCCCTGCTGGCGATCCTGATTCTGGCATCGCCCGCGTTGGCCGCCGATCCCAAGAGCGCCAACAAGAAGTCGCCGCCGCCGGCTGTGCAGCAGGACGTTCAGCAGCAACTGACCGAGCAGCAGCAGCGCATTCTCGAGCTCGAGCGCCTGCTGAAGGAGCAGGGCCTGCTGCTGGAAGCCCTACGGCAGCATTGGGTGGCCCAGGAGCAAAAGGCGACATTGTCGCCCAATTCCGCCTCCGCCCAGGAGCCGGCCACCCAGGGCGCATCACCGAACCAGGAATTGGAGCGCATCTCGGGCGAGCTCGACGCGGTGGCTCAAGCGAACAAGGAACTGGGCGAGAAGGTCAACAACGTAGAAAAGAAGACCACCGACAACGAGAAGAACATCACCGCCAAGACCCGCGGCCTGGGCAACTTCACTTTCAGCGGCGACGTCCGCCTGCGGTATGAACCCTTCTTCGGTGGCACCCAAACCCAAGACCGCCATCGCGAACGCATCCGGCTGCGCTTCAACGCCAACGCCAAGTTCAGCGATGAGATCAGCGGCGGGCTGTCCATCACCAGCGGCGACGCCATCGACCCGATTTCCACCAATCAGACGCTCACCCAATTCTTCGAGCGCAAGTTCATCGCCATCGACAAGGCGTTCATCAACTACAACCCCAAGTGGTACAAGCCGTTCACCCTCACCGGCGGCAAGTTCGCTTACACCTGGTACCGCACAGAGAACATCTTCGACAACGACCTCAACCCCGAGGGCTTTTCGCAAGCTTTCTCGTGGGACTTCAAGAATCCGGTCTTCAAGAAGTTGACCCTAGTCGGGGGCGAACTACCGTTCAATGAGGTAAGTGGAGACAACGATAGCTTCCTCTATGTGGCTCAGGTGGGGTCGTTCTGGAAGTTGGGCGAACGCATCCGCTTTGCCGGCTACGCCGGTTTCTATAACTGGCACGAGGCCGACGCCGTCCTCAGGGCCCAGGTCGCCAGGACTACGGTTACCGGCGGCGCCTGCACTGTTACCCCGACTTGCTCGTTCCCCAACCCCACCCTGGGTGGGAGCACTAACTCGAACCGAACAAACGCCGCCCAGACCGCCTATGCCTCCAACTTCGCCATCCTCAACCTGATCGGCCGCTTCGACATCGATACCGGCAAGGCTCGCTGGCCGCTCATGCTCCAGTTGGACTTCACCAACAACACCCGCCCCTGCACGAATGTGTTCGTGGCCACCTGCAACCCGCGGGATCGCAGCGGCTGGTGGGCCGAAGCCCAAATCGGCAAAACGGCGGAGAAGAACGACATGAGCTTTGGCTACACCTTCATCCGCATCGAGCGTGAAGCGGTGCTGGCCGCCTTCAACTTCAGCGACCTGCGCTCACCCACCAACGTCGTGACCCACCGCATCGCCTACGGCTATCAGGCGTTTCGCAACATCACTCTCAACTACACCTTGCTGATCGGCCGCCAACTGGTGACGGCCACCAGCCCGGTGGAAGAGCCTTGGCTGAAGCGCATGCAGTTCGACGTGGTTTACAAGTTTTAGGTCGTAACCCCGGTTTCACCTGGCTGTAACCGGGCTGTAACAATTCGAAGCGATACTACTCGGAGGAGGAACATGATGAATAGAAAGCAAGTCGTACTGGCACTGCTGCTGGTGGTGCTGACGGGGGCCGTAGCCCTCGTGGCCCAGCAGCGCAACGTCACCGTCAAGGGCTCGGACACGCTGGTCATCCTGGGCCAGCGCTGGGCCGAGGTCTACATGCAGGGGAACAAGGGCGTCAGCATCCAGGTGACCGGAGGCGGCTCCGGAACCGGCATCGCCGCCCTCATCAATGGCACCACCGACGTCTGCGAATCCTCTCGCCCCATGAAGCAGAAGGAAATCGCCGACCTCAAGGCCAAGCGCGGCAAGGACGCGCTCGAGCTGCCGGTGGCCGTCGATGGTCTGGCCGTCTACGTCCACGAAACCAACCCCATCAACGAGCTGACCCTGGCGCAGATCAAGGCCATCTACACCGGCGCGGTGAAGAACTGGAAAGAGGTGGGCGGCAACGACGAGCGCATCATCCTCTACAGCCGCGAGAACAACTCCGGCACCTACGTCTACTTCAAGGAGCACGTGCTGGAGAATGCCGACTACTTCCCCACCGCCCAGACTCTGCCCGGCACCGCGGCTGTCATCAATGCCGTCTCCAAGGACCGGCGCGGCATCGGCTACGGCGGCATCGCCTACGGCAAGGGCATCAAGCACCTGCGCGTGAAAAAAGATGCCAACTCGCCAGCCGTGGAGCCTTCCATGGAAAACGTGCTCCAAGCGAAGTATCCCATCAGCCGCTACCTCTACTGGTACTTTGCCGGCACACCCTCAGGCGATGTGCTCAAGCTGGCCCAGTGGGTGGTTTCGAAGGATGGGTAGTAGCCAACTTTTTCGACGACTACTTGCCCAT
>JAXIPK010000111.1:0-3947 GCA_045402975.1 Acidobacteriota bacterium | reverse complement strand
CGATTGCCGAGAACTACGAAAGCCTGCGCGACGCGCTGGAAAAGCTGGCGCTCAACGACGCGGCGTTCCACTACGAGCCGGAGAACTCGCCGGCGCTGGGCTTCGGCTTTCGCTGCGGCTTTCTCGGCCTGCTGCACATGGAAATTGTGCAGGAGCGGCTGGAGCGCGAGTACAACCTGACGCTGGTGACCACGGCGCCCAGCGTGCGCTACCGGCTGCTGAAGAAAGACGGCGAAGTGATTGAAGTCGAAAACCCCGCCGAGTTTCCTTCACCGGCCGAGATTGATCTGATCGAAGAGCCCATCCTGCACGTCACCATCATCACCCCGGCCGAATACCTGGGCGGCATCCTGAAGCTGTGCGAGGAGCGGCGCGGTGTGCAGCGCAAGTTCGAGTACATCTCGCCGCAGCGGGTGCTGCTGGAGTACGAGCTGCCGCTGGCGGAGATGGTGCGGGATTTTTACGACCGGCTGAAGTCGCTCTCGCGCGGGTATGCGTCGCTCGACTACGAGCTGGCGGACTACATGGTGGCCGACCTGGTCAAGCTCGACATCCTGGTGGGCGGCGAGCCGGTGGACGCCTTCGCGATGGTCTGCCACCGCGAGGAAGCCTACGAGCGCGGCCGGGCGCTGGTGGAGCGGCTGCGCAGGCTCATCCCGCGCCAGCAGTTCGAAGTGGTGTTGCAAGCCGCCATCGGCGCCCGCATCATCGCGCGGGAAACCGTGCGGCCGCTGCGCAAGGACGTCATCGCCAAGTGCTACGGCGGCGACATTACCCGCAAGCGCAAGCTGCTGGAAAAACAGAAAGCCGGCAAGCGCCGGATGAAGCGCGTCGGCCGGGTCGACATCCCCCAGGACGCTTTCCTAGCCGTCCTCAAGATCTCCTCACCCGAAGGGTAAGGTGCAACCGGGTTATTTGCCCTTTGCCTTGCCCATTGAATGCCTGCCGGTGCAGACCCAATCGGAAGAACCGTCCGCATTGATCTTACCGGTGCACGTGCCGTGACCCTCGATGCCCTTGCGAGTCCCGGTTCCGCTCTGGATGGTCCACTTGTTGGCCTCCGGCTTCGCCCCTTCGTAGGTGTAGTAGACCATGTCGCCGTTGTCCATGGTCACGTTGAACCGGCCATGCCAGGTGAACGAGTCCTTCCACACCTCGCGGAATTCGGTATAGGCGCCGGTCTTTTCCGCAAAGCCGGGAGCGCTGGAGGTCGCGTTGCAGGTGCCTTGCAGGATCATGTAGCTGTGGTTCGGGACGTCGCCCACGGCGAAACTGTGGTCCGCCGTTTGTTTCAGGCAGTGCCATTTGGTTTCAATCTTGTTCTTACCCTGGCCCTGGGCCATAGCGGCGGACCCAAAGACCAGCAGGGACAGTACAACCAGCAAGATCTTGCGCATCTTCGTCTCTCCTTCTTGGTTTGAAAACAGGCTAACCACCGGGACTATAGTCCCAGCCCACCGCTTTGGCAAGCCGCGGCGTCAACCCGACACAATCAGCACAATCGCTACCACGGCGCAAGCCACGCCGGCCTGTTGCAGTAGACGCAACCGTTCGCCCAAGAGAATCCGCGCCAGGATGATGGTGCTGGCTGGATAAAGCGAGGTCAGCGTGGCCACGATGCTCAGCAGCCCTTGCCGTACCGCGAGTAGATAGAGAATGTTGGCAAGCATGTCCAGCGCGCCGCCGCCGATGACCATCGCCAGCGACTCGCGCCGCGGCAAAAGCTCCTTCCGCAACATGAGGCCGCCCAGGCTGAAGAAGGCGACCGACACGACGCGCGCGGCGACCAGCGGCCATAAACCGGCCGACGGGCCGGTGCGCTCCAGAAAGACCAGGAAGAGCCCGATGGCGATGCCGGAGGCGATGGCGATCGGTACGCCGGTGGTGGCACGCTTCCCTCCTTCGAGATGCCCGGTCTGGCTTACCAGGATGATGGCGAGGAGGGCCAGCAGCACGCCCAGGAGGGCCAACCCTGTCGGCCGCTCGCCCAGCGCTGCGCCCACAACCAGGGGAATGACCACCGCGCAGACGGCAGTCACGGGGGCCACCACGCTCATCACGCCGATGGCCAGCCCGCGATAGAGCAAGGCCACGCCGATCCCGCCCGCCAGGCCGCTGGCCGCTCCCCAAGCGAAGTCGTTGACGGTCGGCGATGAAGCCGGCAGAAAAGGGAGAGAGAGCAGCACAAGAATGAGGCCGGATAGCTGGGAAAAGACCACCACGGAAAAAGTGGTGGAGCGCTTGGTGGCCAGGCCGCCAAGGAAATCAGCCGCGCCGTAGGTGATCGAGGAGAGCACGGCCATCCCGTAGCTGAGCTCAGTCATACCATCCACGAGCTGGAACGTCGCGAATTGAAATAATCAGACTCCCGCGGTGTCCCGCTAGGCGGAGACCAGGACTTTGAAGCCACCATAGGCCATGCGCTTCATGTCGAAGGGCATGGGCGTGTTCTTCATGGCCTCGGGCGACATCAGGGGGTCCTTCATCACCCGGGCGTTCACCTGGTCGCGATGCGCGCGGGACTTGAAGACGATGAAGGAGAACACCACCGTCTCGCCGGGCTTGCACTTGACGGTGCGCGGGAACTTGATGCCCGCCCACTTGGGATTGAGGTCATCGCCGACGGCCTCGATGTATTCGAGGGCGCCGTGCTTCCGCCAGACTTTTTTCCCGATTTCCGCCAGGCGGCGATAGGCCTGAAGTTTTTTCTTCGGGACAGGCAAAACGTAGCCATCAACGTAGCTCATGTGAGTCCTCCTCGGTCGTGTGAGTTTGCTTTCCAAGAAGTCTATCCCGCGCGGGATGCGACCGCGCGTCGGCGGCGCAGCAGCGCGTCGAGGCTCCAGTCGCCGCCGCCCTGCGCAGCCATGTACAGAAAGATGAAACAGAACAGCACCGCGGGCATGCCCTGGTTTTGAATCGGCCAGCCACCCTGCGGCGCGTGAAACTGCCAATAGGCCACCGCCATCATCCCCGAAAGAATGAAAGCAATCGGCCGCGTGCCCAGCCCCAGCAGGATAGCGATGCCGCCGAAAAGCTCCAGCACTCCACCGATCCAGGTTTGCGAGAGAAAGGGCGGAGGGCTCGGCTGGCCTGGCATGCCGCCGTACCAGCCGAACAGAATCAGGCAACCCGCCTGAGCCAACAAGAAGCCGGCGGTGACCCGCAGCAGGAAGTACGTGACCTGTATCGCACGCTCTCGGTTCATCGGGCTAGCTCCGCAGAGGAATGAGCGTGCGCAGCCGCGGGTCGCGCAGGTACAGCCCGCCCCACAGCATCACTCCGAAGTAGACGGGAAAGAGAATGTGGGAGAACAGCGGGTCGCCCACGCGCGTGTGCGTGGCCACCGCGCCGCCCAGGTAGCCTGTCAGCAGAATCGCGCCCAGCACCGCCGTGCGGGGAATCAGGTAGAGCGCCGTGCAGACCAGCAGCACCACACCGAGCGGGACGATCACGCTCTCCGAGTAGCCAAGCTTGACTGTTCCCTCCACCACTGGCGCCGGCTTCACGAGCTTCGCCGCGCCGTCCATAACCAGGAACAACGCCGGCAGCGCGCTCAGGATGCGCCCGCCCCACAGCGCCTGCTTGGAAACGGGTGCAGTTGGAGCCGCTAAGTTCATGTTTCCTCCACGTTGTTGCTGTACCGACAATCAGTAGATGCGCGAAACGCGCTCCACGTGGTGTGGGCGGCCATGCGTCCGCCCCACGTTCGTCCGAATATCTACTTCAGCCGATATCTTTGAGGTTTTGAAGAAGTTCTTTCTATTTTCTTCCGCGCTTCCAAATCGAGTTTGACGGTTTCTGCATACCAGCTTACGTTTCCCGGAAACTTGCTCTTCAGCTTCTTGGTGAGTTGCTGAAACAACTCCGTGTGGGTAAGCTCTTTCCCATGCAACGCCGACAGAATGGCTTGCTTGAGGGTTTCGTACTTCTTCTTGTCGACACTC
>JAXIPK010000319.1:0-10726 GCA_045402975.1 Acidobacteriota bacterium | reverse complement strand
CGGTTGTCTTTCTCAAAAGCGTAGAGGCGGGTGATGTCGGCCACGGTGACGTTCCCCGGGTCCCGGCCTAGAAGCTCGATGGCGTCGCCCGCGCCCACCTCACCTTCGCGCAGCACCCGCAGGTAGAAGCCCGTGCGGCGGCTCGCCAGGAACCGCTTCACCATATCCGGCCGCCCGAACCGAAACGCCAGCTTGTAGCAGGGCAGCCGCGGCTGCGTCACCGCAAACTCCGCCGTGCCGATGCGCAACCGGTCGCCGATGTTCAGCTCGTCCTCCCGCAGCCCCTCGACGGTGAAGTTCTCTCCGAACACTCCCCAGGGCAGCTCGGCATCGGGGAGCTCCCGGCGCCAGTAGTCGTAGTGCTCGCGCGGGTAGGCGTAGACCGCCTTGTCGGGTCCGCCGTGAACGGTCAAGTCGGCCTGCTGGTCGCCCTCCAGGTTGAGCGCGCGCACCACCACGCGCCCCGCCACTGGCGCCTTGAAGATGCCGGTGACGATCTCCTTGCCGTTCTGCTCGAACCGCCGCGGCAAGCCCACATTGACCGAAACCAGTTTCATCGCCAGACCATCCAACCTCCTGGAGCCGTGTCAGTAGTTCGATGACGCCGTTCTCCGCGGGGATTCTACTCCAGCGGGCGTCGGCACCTTGAGGGTTTGGTGGTGCCGTGCTACTTTAGATTTTCTCCACGTGCTGGAGTGGCGGAACTGGCAGACGCGCCGGACTCAAAATCCGGTGGGGTTCACCCCCCGTGAGGGTTCGACTCCCTCCTCCAGCACCAGAAACTGGCGGCGGGCAACGGGGAGCAGCGTCGCCGGGCGGGGAGAGACTTCCTGCAGATGAGCTACAAGAACGCAACCCGAGTCCTGGCCGTGGCCGCGCTGGCCGCCGCGCTCGGCGGCTGCACGCGCGAGCAATCTGCCGCCCCGGCTCCGCCCGCCGCGCCGGTAGTCGTCGCCCAGGCGACGCAGGAAACTGTGCCCGTAGAGGTCGCCGCCATCGCCAACGTCGAAGCCTACTCCACCGTTGCGGTGAAGGCGCAGGTTGACGCCCAACTGCTCGAGGTGCACTTCCGCGAGGGCGACGACGTCAAGCAGGGCCAGCTTCTGTTTTCTCTTGACCCGCGGCCCTTTGAGGCTGTGCTGCACCAAGCCGAGGCCAACCTGGCTCGCGATGTCGCCCAGGCGGAGAACGCCCGGGCGCAGTTCCGCCGCTACGAAAAGCTGATGCAGGAAGGCGTGACTTCGCAGGAACAGTACGACCAGGTGCGAACATCGGCGGAAGCGCTGGAGGCGGTGGTCCGGGCGGACAAGGCCGCCGTGGAAACGGCCCGCCTCCGCCTGAGCTACTGCACCATTACCTCCCCAATCGATGGCCGCACCGGCAACCTCATCGTGCACGCCGGCAACCTGGTGAAGGCCAACGACGACCCGGCGCTAGTAATCATCAATCAGGTCAATCCCATCTACGTCAGCTTCACCCTGCCCGAGCAGCACCTGGCTGAGGTGAAGAAGTACATGGCGCGCGGGAAGCTGGCGGTGGAGGCCATGCTTCCCGACAATACGGCTCAGCCCGAGCGCGGCACAGTCAGCTTCGTTGACAACGCGGTCGACACCACCACCGGCACGATCCGCCTGAAAGCGGTTTTTCCCAACGCCGGCCGGCGCCTCTGGCCCGGGCAGTTCGTCAACGTAGCGCTGCGGTTGACCGAGCGCCCCAACGCCATCGTCGTGCCGACCCCCGCGGTGCAAGTCGGGCAGAGCGGCTCCTATGTCTACGTGGTCAAGTCCGACCAAACCGTCGACCTGCGGCCGGTCACCACCAGCATCACCGCCAACGGCAAGACGGTGATTGAAAGCGGCGTCAGCGCCGGCGAAACCGTCGTCACCGATGGCCAGCTTCGTCTCGTCCCCGGCGCCAAGGTGACCATCAAAACTTCGCTCTCCGGAAGTTAGGGCCCATGAACCTCCCTGAGCTTTGCATCCGCCGCCCGGTGGCCACTTCCTTGATGATGCTGGCCATCCTGGTGTTCGGCTTGTTCGCCTACACCTTCCTGCCGGTGAGCGACCTCCCCAACGTGGACTTCCCCACGCTGCTGGTCTCGGCTTCGCTCCCCGGCGCCAGCCCGGAGACGATGGCCTCCTCGGTGGCCACGCCGCTGGAGAAGCAGTTCTCGACCATCGCCGGGCTCGACTCGATGACCTCGGTCAACACCCTGGGCAGCTCGCAGATCACGCTCCAGTTCACGCTCAACCGCGACATTGACGCCGCCGCCCAGGACGTGCAGGCCGCCATCACGCAGGCCTCCGGGCAGTTGCCCCGCGACATGCCCAGCCCGCCGTCGTTCCGCAAGGTCAACCCCGCCGACCAGCCGATTATTTACTTGGCGCTGAGCTCGACCACTCTGCCGCTCTCCACCGTGGATGAATACGCCGAAACCTTCCTCTCCCAGCGCATCTCGATGATTCCCGGCGTAGCCCAGGTGCAGGTCTACGGCACGCAGAAGTACGCCGTGCGCGTGCAGCTCAACCCCAAGGCGATGGCCAACCGGCAAATCGGCATCGATGAAGTGACCAGCGCCGTGCAGCAGGCCAACGTCAACCTGCCCACCGGCACCTTGTGGGGCCCCGACAAAGCCGTGACTGTCGAAGCCAGCGGGCAGTTGACCCGGGCCGCCGCCTACCAACCGGTCATCGTCGCCTACCGCGAGGGACGCCCGGTGCGCCTGCAGGATCTGGGGCAGGTGATTGACAGCGTTGAGAACAACAAGGTAGCGAGCTGGTACAACAACGAGCGTGCCGTGGTGCTGGCTATCCAGCGCCAGCCCGGCACCAACACCGTGGAAGTGGTGGACAACATCCGCGCGCTCTTCCCCACCTTCCGCGAGCTGCTGCCGCCGGCGGTAAAACTGAATATCCTCTACGACCGCTCCGTCTCCATCCGCGAGTCGGTGCGCGACG
Source organism: Acidobacteriota bacterium (assembly GCA_045402975.1). Taxonomy (GTDB): domain Bacteria; phylum Acidobacteriota; class Terriglobia; order Acidiferrales; family 2-02-FULL-67-57; genus JACPRL01. The sequence goes on along the minus strand of JAXIPK010000319.1, from coordinate 7,769 downwards.
TCAAATTCACCCTGCAGCTCGCCGTCTTCCTCGTCATCCTGGTCATCTTTCTTTTCCTGCGCAAGCTTTCGGCCACGCTCATCCCCGCCCTGGCGCTGCCGTTTTCCATCATCGGCACCTTCATGGTGATGTACCTGCTCGACTACTCGGTGGACAACCTCTCGCTCATGGCGCTCACGCTCTCAGTCGGCTTCGTGGTGGATGACGCCATCGTCATGCTCGAAAACATCGTCCGCCACGTGGAGATGGGCGAAGGCGTGATGGAAGCGGCCCTGAAGGGCTCCCGCGAAGTGGGCTTCACCATTCTTTCCATGACGCTCTCGCTCGTCGCCGTTTTTCTTCCCGTGCTCTTCATGGGCGGCATCCTGGGCCGGCTGCTGCACGAGTTTTCCGTCACCATTAGCGCCGCCATCTTGGTCTCCGGCATCGTCTCGCTGACCCTCACCCCCATGCTCTGCAGCCGCTTTCTGCGCGAGCACCACGAGGAAAAGCACGGCCGGCTGTTCCTCCTCTTTGAGCACGGCTTCCAGGCGATGGTGCACGCCTATGAAGTCACCCTGCACTTCGTGCTGCGCCACCGCCTCGCCACCCTGATCGTCTCTTTGTTGATGGTGTGGGCGACCGTGCATCTCTATATGCGCATCCCCAAAGGCTTCCTGCCCAGCGAAGACCTGGGCTCCATCTTCGTCTTCACCGAAGCGCAGGAAGGGATTTCCTTTGACGCCATGATCGAGCACCAGAAGGTGCTGGCCGCCATCGCGTTCGAGGACCCGGCGGTGAACAACGTGATGTCGAGCGTGGGCGGCGGCGGCGGGGCCAGCGGCATCAACACCGGCCGCCTCTTCATCCGCCTGAAGCCGCGCGCCGAGCGGCCTCACGTCGACAAAGTGATGGAGCGACTGCGGCCCAAGCTCTCGGTGGTCCCGGGCATGCGCGCCTTCATGCAGAACCTCCCGCCCATCCGCATCGGTGGCCAGCTCACCAAGAGCCTCTACCAGTTCACCCTGCAGAGTCCCGACACCGAAGTCCTCTACCCGGCCTCGATGGATTTCACCGAGAAGGTGCGCGCGCTGCCCGGCCTGCGCGACGTTACCAGCGACCTGCAGATCAAGAACCCCCAGGTCAGCGTCCAGATCGACCGCGACAAAGCTTCTGCGCTCGGCGTCACCGCCCAGCAGGTCGAGGACGCGCTCTACTCCGCCTACGGCTCCCGCCAGGTCTCCACCATTTACGCGCCCAACAATCAGTACCGCGTCATCGTCGAGCTGGAGCCGCGCTACCAGCGCGACGCCTCCGCCCTCTCCATGCTCTACATCCGCTCCACCACCGGAAAGCTGGTGCCGCTCAATGCCGTGGCCCGGCTGACGCCCAGCGTGGGCCCGCTCACGGTCAATCACCTCGGCCAGCTCCCGGCCGTCACCGTTTCCTTCAACCTGGAGCCCGGCACGTCGCTGGGCGAGGCGGTGACCCGCGTGCGCGACCTCTCGCGCACCGCGCTTCCCACCAGCGTCAGCACCAGCTTCCAGGGCACCGCCCAGGCGTTTGAATCTTCGCTGCGCGGCCTCGGCCTGCTGCTGCTGATGTCGGTGCTGGTTATCTACATTGTGCTAGGCGTGCTGTACGAAAGCTTCATCCATCCGCTCACCATTCTCTCCGGCCTACCCTCGGCCGGTCTGGGCGCGCTGCTCACCCTGATGCTGTTCGGGATGGAGCTGAACCTCTACGGCTTCGTCGGCGTCATCTTGCTGATTGGGATCGTGAAGAAAAACGCCATCATGATGATTGACTTCGCGCTCGAAGCGCAGCGCCACGGGCTGCCGCCCGAGCGCGCCATCTTCCAGGGCGCGCTGATTCGCTTCCGCCCGATCATGATGACCACCATGGCGGCGCTGATGGGCACGCTCCCGATTGCCATCGGCTACGGCGCCGGCGGCGATGCCCGCCAGCCGTTGGGCGTGGCCGTGGTGGGCGGCCTGGTGTTCTCCCAGTTCGTCACGCTGTACCTGACGCCGGTCTTCTACCTCTACATGGAATCGCTCCAGGGCTGGATCCGCCGGCGGCGCCTGCCGGTCACCGAGCTGGCCCCGGCCGACGACTAGCCTTCCCCTGGCGTATTCCCGCGCCGGATTTTTCTCTTGACACCGTATTATGACCAATGGTCATATATGAGCTTCGGTCAACTATATGGCCACCGCCCCCGCTCTCGCCGCTCCCCCCATCGGCGGGCGCCGCGCCCGCCGCAAGGCCGAGCTCCGCCAGCGCATCCTCGCCGCCGCGTTCGAGCTCTTCGCCCGCCAGGGCTTCTTCGCCACCACCGTGGAGCAGATTACCGAAGCCGCTGACGTCGCCAAGGGCACCTTCTTCAACTACTTTCAGACCAAGGAGCACGTGCTGGGCGGTTTTGGCGACATGCAGTTGGCGCGGATTGAAGCCGCGTTGGCGGAGGCCCGCGCCGGGCGTCGGCCCGCTCGGGAAGTCCTTCAGCGCCTGATTCACGCTCTTGCGGAAGCGCCCGGCCGCAGCCAGTCGCTGGTGCGCAGCATGATGGTGGCCAATCTTTCCAGCGAAGCGGTGCGCACCGTGCTGCGCCGCAAGCTGCTGCGTGGCCGCCGCCTGTTGGCAGAAATCATCGCCTACGGCCAGCGTCGCGGCGAAATCACTCGCCGCCGCAAGCCCATCGAGCTGGCGCGCCTCTTTCAGCAGGTGGCGCTGGGCACGTTTCTCATCTGGGCCGCCTTCCCGCAATCGAAGCTGGACGACTGGATCGAGCCCACCTTTGAGCTCTATTGGTCCGGCGTTTCCGCCGGCCCTCGAGGTTGACCTCATGCCTACAAACAAACTGTCGCGACGGATTCTTTTCTGGCTGGCGGTGGTCGCCGCTCTCAGCGTCGGCGTCACCGCCACGGCGCAGACGCCGCCGCGCCGGCTTACGCTCAAGGAAGCCATCGAGCAGGGCCTGCAGCACAACCTGCGCGTCCTGGTGGCCGGTACGCAAATCGAAGAAGCGCAAGGGACGCGCCAGCGCCGCCTCTCCGCGCTGCTGCCGGTGGCGCGCGCCGAGAGCTACGCCAACCTGCAGAACCGCAACCTGCGCGCCTTCGGCTTCAGCAATCCCGGCATCCCCGATGTCATCGGGCCGTTCTCGAACTATGACGTCCGCGCCTACGTCGAGCAGCCAATTCTCGACCTGCGCAGCTACCGCCGCTGGAAAGCCAGCCAGCAGCAGGAGCAGGCCACCCGCCAGCAGTTTCAGGATGTGCGCGAGCTCATCATTCGCCAGGTGGCGACGTTCTACTTGAACGCGCAGTCGGCCGACGCGCGCGCTACCGCTGCCGAGTCGCGCGTCTCCACCGCTCAGGCTCTCTTCGAGATGGCCCGCGACCAGCGCCAGGCTGGCGTGGCCACCGGCGTCGATGTGCTGCGCGCCCAGGTCGAGCTGGCCAACGAGCAGCAGCGGTTGCTCGAAGCGCGCAACACCGCGCAGCAGGCGCGCCTCACCCTGGCGCGCGCCATCGGGCTGAGCCTCGGCGCGCCGCTCGAGCTCGCCGAGCCGCTGGAGTTCAAGGCGATTCCCTCTCTGGGAGTCGTGGGCGCGCTGGCCAGCGCGCTCGAGCGCCGCCCCGACTACCTCGCGCTCCTCACCCAGCACCAGGCGCTGACCACCGAACTCAGTGCCAACAAGGCGCGCTACTACCCGCGCCTGGGTTTTGCCGGCAACATCGGCGGGCTGGGGCGCACCTACAGCGAGATGAAAACCACCGGCCTGATGCAGGGCACGGTCTCGCTCACCTTGTTCGACGCCGACCGCAAGGGCGAGCGCATGGAGCTCGACAGCCGCCGCAAGCGTCTCGACTATCAGTTGGCCGACCTGCGCCAGGGCATCGAGCAGGAAATCCGCGACGCCTTGCTGCTGCTGGAGTCGGCTGCCGACGAAGTCAACGTGGCAACGCAGGGGCGCACGCTGGCCGAGCGCGAGCTGGCCATGGCCCGCGACCGCTTCCAGGCCGGCGTGACCAACAACATTGAAGTGATTTCCGCCCAGGAGTCGCTGGCACGCGCGCAGGAGAACTTCATCTTCGCCGTCACGCGCCACACCGATGCCAAGTCGGCGCTGGCGCGCGCGCTGGGCGGGCTGGAAGAAAGCTATCCGCAGTACCTGAACGTGCACTGAAATGGTTTTTTGCTGAGGTGAAGCCATGGTGAAACGAATCATCATAGTCCTGGTGCTGGCCGGGGTGGCCGTGGCCGGCTACTACTACTTCGTCGCCTCGCTCGCCAACCATGCGGCGCCCGCCGATACGCTGATGGTGTCGGGCAACATCGAAGCCCACGAAAGCGTGCTGGGCTTCAGGGTGCCGGGCCGCATCGTCGAACTGGCGGTGGAGGAAGGGCAATGGGTCGAAGCGGGCACGGTGCTGGCCCGCCTCGATGCCGCCGACTATCGCCAGCAAGTCTCAGTGGACGAAGCTTCGCTCCGCGTCCGCGACGCCGAGCTCGCCCTGGCGCTGGCCGGAAGCCGAGAGCAGGAGATCCAGGTGGCGCAGCGCAATGTGGCCGACGCCGAAGCCGACATGAAGCAGAAGGAGCTCGACCTCAAGCGCGCCGAAGAGCTCTACGCCAAAGACGTCGTCTCGGCTCAGTTCCGCGACCAGGCCGACACCAACTTCAAGCGCTCCCGCGCCATCTTCGAGCGCGCCCAGCAGACTCTCAACCAGACCGTGGAGGGAACCCGCAAGGAGCAAATCGGCATCGCCCGCGCCAACTTGGAGCAAGCGCGCCAGCGGCTGCAGCTCTCGCGCGTGAATTTGGAATACAGCGAACTGCGCGCGCCCAAGGCCGGCGTGGTTACGGTGCGGCAGGCCGAGCTCGGCGAAGTCGTGAATCCCGGCACGCCAGTCGTAACCCTGGCCGACCTCGACAACGTCTGGCTGCGCGCCTACGTCAACGAAACCGACCTGGGGCGCATCCGCTGGGGGCAGGAAGCGGCGCTGCGCACCGACACTTATCCCGACAAGACCTACCGCGGCCGCATCTCCTTCATCGCTTCGCAGGCCGAGTTCACCCCCAAGAGCGTGCAGACGTTCAAGGAGCGCGTAACGCTGGTCTACCGCATCAAGATCGACGCCGACAATCCCAACCACGAGCTCAAGCCCGGCATGCCCGCCGATGCGACAATTGATCTGAAAGGAAAATGACCGTGGCCCCGCAACCCGCCGTCGTCGCCTCCGGCCTCACCAAGCGCTTTCCGGGCGTGGTGGCGGTCCACAACCTCAGCTTCGAAGTCGTCGGCGGAGAGATTTTCGGCCTCGTCGGCCCCGACGGCGCCGGCAAGACCACCACGCTGCGCATGCTGGCCGGCGTGCTGCCTCCCGACGAAGGCACAGCTTCGGTGGCCGGGTTCGATATGGGGCGCGACCCTGAAGGCGGCAAGCGCCACCTGAGCTACATGCCGCAGCGCTTTGGGCTCTACGAAGATTTGACCGTGGATGAAAACATCCGCTTCTACGCCGACCTCTTCGGCGTGCAGCCGGCTGAGCGCGACGCTCGCTCGGTGCAGCTGCTCAAGGCCGCCGGCATGAGCGAATTCCGCCAGCGCCTGGCGGGGAAACTTTCCGGCGGGATGAAGCAGAAGCTCGGCCTGGTGTGCGCGCTCATCCACAAGCCTCAGGTCATCCTGCTCGACGAGCCCACCACCGGCGTCGACCCGGTTTCGCGCCGCGATTTCTGGGCCGTCCTCTATTCGCTGCTGGCCGAAGGCGTCGCCATCATCACTTCCACCGCCTATCTCGACGAAGCCGAACGCTGCCACCGCGTGGCCCTGCTGCACGAAGGCGAGATGCTTTTCTGCGACACCCCCAAGGGATTGAAGGAGCGGCTGCCCGGCGGCGTGCTCTCCGTGCTCTCCTCCGAGCCGCGCCGCGTGCGCGAGGTTCTGCAGGGCGTCCCCGGCATCTCGAGCCTGGTGCTGGTCGGCGACGGCGTGCGCCTGGTGGTGGAGGACATGGCGAAGCTCATCCTGGAGGTCGAGCACCGGCTCACCGCGCAGCAAGTTCCGTTTGAAAGCATTCATCCCGCCCTGCCGACCATCGAAGACCTCTTCGTGTCGTCGGTTGAGGCGCGCCAGGTGACGCGATGACGACCGGCGCGCCCTCGGTGGTGGTGGAGAGCCTGGTCAAGAAGTTCGGCGACTTCACCGCCGTCGACCGCATCAGCTTCGAGACCCACCCGGGCGAAATCTTCGGCTTCCTGGGGCCGAACGGCGCCGGGAAATCCACCACCATCCGCGTGCTGTGCGGGCTGCTGCGCCCGACCGAGGGCCGCGCCCAGGTGGCCGGCTTCGACGTCGCCAGCCAGGCCGAGGAAATCCGCCAGAACATCGGCTACATGTCGCAGAAATTTTCGCTCTACAACGACCTGCGGGTGATCGAGAACCTGAACTTTTTCGCCGGCCTCTACAGCGTCCCGCGCAGCGTACTGGACGAGCGGATTGACTGGGCGCTGGAGATGGCCGGGCTCGAGGGTCGCGAGTCGGCAATCACCGGCACTCTCTCCAGCGGCTGGAAGCAGCGGCTGGCGCTGGGCTGCGCCGTGCTGCACCGTCCGCCGATTGTTTTCCTTGACGAGCCCACCTCCGGCGTCGACCCCATCTCGCGCCGCAAGTTTTGGGATCTGATTCACGAGATGGTGGGCCGCGGCGTGACCGTCTTCGTCACCACGCACTACATGGACGAAGCCGAATATTGCAACCGCCTGGCGCTCATTGACCGCGGGCGCATCGTCGCCCTCGGCACGCCCACCGAGCTGAAGCAGACGGCGATGGACGGTGAGCTCCTGCTGGTGGAGTGCGAGCCGCTGGGCCCGGCGCTGGACGTCGTACAGCACGCACCCGACGTGCTCGACGCGGCGGTCTTCGGCAGCGCGTTGCACGTGTTGGTGCCTGAGGCCGACGCCGCCATGCACGCGCTGGAAACCTACCTGCCCGCGCGCGGTATCCGCGTCGGCCACATGGAACCCATTCGCCCTTCGCTCGAAGACGTCTTCGTCTCGCTGACCGCGCGGCGCGCCCGCCGGGCGGAGGAGAACTGACCATGCGCTGGAACCGTCTGGTGGCGATGGCGCGCAAGGAGTCGCTGCAAATCCTTCGCGACCCGCGCAGCCTGCTCATCGTTCTCACCATGCCGCTGCTGCTGATGCTGCTCTACGGCTACGGCATCAACCTCGACTACAAGCACGTCCCGGTCTACGTGCTGGACTGGGAAGGCAGCCGGCAGAGCCAGGACCTGCTGAAGCGCTTCCAAAACTCGGACTATTTCCACGTGGTGCGCGTGGCGAGCACCTACCCGGAGCTGGTGGAAGCGCTCGACGCCGGGAGCTGCCAGATCGCGGTCGTGATCCCGCACGACTTCTCGCGCCGGCTCAACACCGGCCGGCCGGTGGCGGTGCAGGCGCTGGTCGACGCCACCGACGACAACGGCGCCAACCTGGTGATGGGCTACGCCGAAGCGGTGGTGGCCGGCTTCTCGCAGGACGTTCGAATGGAGTGGATTGGCCGGCAGGGGCTGGCCGGCTCGCGCACGCCTATCTCCGTCGAGGCGCGCACCTGGTTCAACGAAGAGCTGGAAAGCAAAGCCTTCATCACGCCCGGCGTCATCGCCATCGTCATGGCGGTCATCGGCGCTTTTCTCACGTCGCTCACCATCGCCCGCGAGTGGGAGCGCGGAACGATGGAGCAGCTTATCTCCACCCCGGTCACGCGCTTTGAAATCATG
>JAXIPK010000251.1:0-3414 GCA_045402975.1 Acidobacteriota bacterium | reverse complement strand
ATCGTCGCGCCGTGGCCAGCGCCGCGATGCGGGCCACGCTCACGGTCGAAGGTTCGGCCGCCGGCAACTGCGTCACCGCGCGCTCCAGTCGCTCCCATCGCGCGAACTCGGCCGCGCAGCTTGCGCAAGCCGCCAGATGAGCTTTTGCTTCGGCGGCTTCGGCCGCACTCAAAGTTCCCGCCGCCAGCGCGGCCAGCCGGGCGCGGATTCTCTCGTGCTCACTCATGGCTCAACCCCAGCGCCTCGACGCGCTGCCGCAGCAGGATCAAACCCCGCTGCACGCGCGTCTTGACGGTGGAAAGCGGAAGTCGCATCAACTTGGCAATCTCTTCCAGCTGCAGCCCTTCATGGAAGCGCAACGTCAGTGCTTCGCGGTAGTGCAGCGGCAGAGTGGTGAAGAGAGCGCTGACCCGTTCTTCCACGTCGCGCTCGGCCAGAACCTCCAGCACCGAAGGCGCATCGTCCGCCGCTTGTTCTACCGGGTCGAGGATTTCTCCTTCATCGTTTTCCCAAGCCGTTGCTTCGCGGCCCAGCAGCCGTGTCTGGCGCGCACGCTGGCGCAGCACGTCAATAGCCGCGTTGCGCGCCACCGCGAACAGCCAGGTGACGAAGGGCAGCGCCGGGTTGTAGCGGTCGAGCCGCTCGACCACTCGCAGCCAGGTGTCTTGCAGAAGGTCTTCCGCCAGCGAAGGGTCGGCGACCATTCGCACCAGGTAACGGTAGAGGCGCGGAGAGTAGCGCTCCACCAGCCGGCCGATGGCTTCCCCATCGCCCCGGCGCGCCCAGCCTATCAGCTCGGCATCGGTGGCTTCAGCCGGCACAGGCACCCACCAGCTCCGTCCCGAGGCTTGCAGCATCGGTCCGAAGCGCCATGCTCGCAGCGTTGCAGTGGCTGCCATCATACCGACAATACGCTGCCGCGGCGCCGAAAGTCGCAGAAACATGGCCGGGGCTGAAGCCCCTAGGAAAGAGTATGGCGACCCGCCATGTCGCCACCAAGGTGGCGACCCCAACCATTGCTCACCGAGCCCCTATGGGGTCGCCGCTTCAGCGGCGACATCACGTCGGCCCACTCATCCTCAGGGGCTTTAGCCCCTGAGGCAGTTTCAGCTTTACTTGTAGAGCTGGGCGACGTACTCGGCGTAACCGTTGAACGGCAGCGTCGGGATGCGCTTGTTGGTGGCCACGTCGGTTTCCGTGGCCTGCGACCACCGCGGGTGCGCCTTGCGGGGATTGACGTTGGAGAAAAAGTCGTACTCGCCGGGCGCGATGTCGTTCCAGAATGTCGGCGGCTCTTTGCGCACAAACTCGAAGCGCGTGATGGACTTGATGGACTTGTAGCCATACTTCCACGGTGTGATGAGCCGCAGCGGGGCGCCGTTCTGGTTCGGCAGGCGATGACCGTAGCTGCCCACCACCAGCATCGCCAGCTCGTTGGTGGCTTCGCTCATCGTCAACCCTTCGTAGTAGGGCCAGTGATACCAGCTCTGCTCGCGCTGCCCGATGGCCTCTTCCGGTCGTAGGAAACCCACCATGCGCAGGTAGCGCGCCGTGCTCTTCGGCTTCGCCCACTCGACGAACTTGGCCAGCGGGAAGCCAATCCACGGCACCACCACCGACCAGGCCTCCACGCAGCGCAGCCGGTAGACCCGCTCTTCCAGCGTCATCAGCTTGATGAGCGCGTCGACATCAATCCGCTGCGGCTTCTCGACTTCGCCGGCGATTTCGATTTCCCACGGGCGCGAGCGGAACCGCTCCGCGTGCCGGGCCACCTGCTCTTTGTTGGTCAGAAACTCGTAGAAGTTGTTGTAGCCGGCGACGATGCGCTCTTCGGTGATGGGCCGCTCGACCGTGTATTTCGGGTTGCGCGAGGCGGGGAGCTTGGGGAGGTTCGCCATTCCCGGCGGGTCCGGCGCCAGCGCCCGCAGCCAGCCGTTGGCCACGCCCGCCGCCAGCCCGACGACGACCGCGGAGCCGTGCAGGAACTTGCGCCGAGGCCGCGACACGCCCTCCGGCGTAACCTCGCGTTCGGGAATCTCCCAGCCCTTGGGCACCTTGATGAGCACGTTCGCCTCCGGCGCAAGAATCGCGTCGCAACCGGATTAGATAACTGTAGCACACACCCGGTCGCAGCAAAATGCGCCCTTTGGTTTGACACCTTTTCGCGCCCGTTGTTACAATGCAATTTCAGCTTGAGGAGCGCGAAGCGTGATTCTCCATCCCTCCGTCGGACGAGGCCATGCTGGCCGATCTCGAACGTCTGATTGAACTGCAGCAGGTGGACCTCCGCCTGCACGAACTCCTCCGTCAAATCAAACTGCTTCCTCAGAAACGCCAGCAAGCGCAGCAGGAATTGGCCCAGGCCCGTGCGCGCCTTGAAGCCCTGCGCAACGCCCACACCGAGAGCCTGAAAGGCCGCAAACGGCTGGAGATCGACGTCCAGCAGTTCAAGGAAAAGATCGAGAAGCACCGCGCCCAGCTCTACGAAGTGAAGTCCAACGAAGCCTACCGTGCCCTCCAGCACGAGATGGAAGAAGAGCAGAAGAAGATGGCTCAGGCCGAAGACCGCGTGCTCGAGGCCATGATCGCCGCCGAGGAACAGGAGAAGGGAATCAAGGACGCCGAAACGGAGCTGAAGCAGGTGGAGCAGCGCGTCCAGGCGGCGATTCGCGAGATTGACGCCGAAGAGGCGGCGCGCAAGAAGGAAGCCGAAGAGCTGACCGCCCAGCGCGACAAGCTGCGCACCGGCATCGTCGAGGATACGCTCGACACCTACGACCGCATCGCCCGCGCCCACGGCGGCATCGCCCTGGCCGAAGCGCGCGATGAAATCTGCCAGGTCTGCCTCATCCACATCCGCCCGCAGACTTTCGCCGAAGTGCGGCTCAACCAACAGATTCACTACTGCGAGTCCTGCCACCGTATTCTCTACTACGTCCCCGCTCCTCCTAAGAGCGTCGAGCAGCCCGTCTCCGCGTCCTAACGTGCCTCGCCCCAAAAAGCGTTCAGCGATAAGCCATCAGCAGGCTGCCCACCAACCTCCGAGCCCGGTGGCACCCGCCACCGGGGGATCCAATTCTCGCTTGTTTGATGATTCGCATGCTGCCGCGCCCGCTGACTGCGTCACCGCCACCATTGACGGCGCCGCGCGCGGCAATCCCGGCCCGGCTTCCTACGGCGTCGTGTTTGAGGATGCGAAGGGGAAAGCTCTGGCGCAGCTCAACGGTCGTTTGGGAAAGGCCACTAACAACGTCGCCGAATACAAGGCGCTGCTCGCCGCGTTGAAGTACGCCGGCGAGCAAGGGTGGCGCGCGCTTCGGGTCCGCACCGACTCCGAATTGCTCGCCAATCAAGTCCGCGGCCGCTTCAAGGTCAAGAACGCCGACCTCAGGCTGCTGCACCAGCAGGCGCACC
>JAXIPK010000209.1:0-2993 GCA_045402975.1 Acidobacteriota bacterium | reverse complement strand
ATTGTGCTACTGTCGCTGGATGGGCACGGAGCCTCCGCTCCGCAGGGGACCCGGAAATCTCTGAACCGTATGGCTGAAAAGTCTCGCAAACGCTTTCCCGAGATTGACCGCTATGCCATCGTGCGCTACCGCACGCTGGTGTTGCTAGGCCTGCTGGGCGTAGTGATTGTCGTCGCCATCCTCATCGTCCTGCGTCCGCCCTGGCTGGTGCGCGCCTGGGAATCGGTTTTAGGCGGCGACGATGCACCGGTGTCCGCTCAGGCGGGCTCGCAGGCCAAGTTCATCAACCTGGACGGCAGCGTCAAGGTCAAGAAGCGCGACTCCGCCCACTGGGTGGATGCCGACCTGCGCACGCCGCTGGAAGCGGGCGACAGCGTACAGACCGGCCCCACCGGCATTGCCCGCATCACCTTCGTCGACGGCACCACCTACGTGGTTAAGCCCGACACGCTGATCGTGGTCGAGGCCAACGACGCTTTTCACAACCGCTCCACCCGCGTCGGCGTCCAGGTCAGCACCGGCGCCGTCGACCTCACCACCGGAAGTTGGGAGGTCTCCACCTCCACCTCGGAAGTGCGCTTCGAGAACGCGGTGGCCCGCATGCAGCAGAACACCCGCGCCGCGGTCCGCCAGAACCCGGAGTCGAACATCCACGAAATCACGGTGAACGAAGGCGGCGCCAACGTGCGCAAGGGCAAGGAAAGCATCGAGATCGGGCCCTATGAGCGGGCCAGCTTTCGCCAGCCCGGCGAGAGTCTGCGCACCGAAAAAGTTCTGGCCCCGCCGCAACTGGTTCGCCCGCGCAACCTCGAACCCGTCATCAGCGCCAACCCGACTCGCGAGGTCATCCGCTTCGAGTGGACCCCCGTGCCGCGCGCCCGCAGCTACCGCCTGCGCATTTCCACTTCACCCCTGTTCGCCAACGCCGTGGTGGACCGCGCCCTCACCGACACCAGCTTCAGCGCCCGCGGCTTCGAGCCCGCCGATTACTACTGGACCGTACGCGCCATGGATGAGCGCAGCCAGGAATCCGCCGAGGGCGAGCCCAACCGCTTCACGCTTTCCGCCCAGCCCGCCGCCGAGCAGTTGCTGCTCAAGATTGAGAGCATCGTGCAGCATGGCCGCGTGATCGAAGTCCGCGGCCGCACCGAGTCCGGCGCCACCGTCACTATCAACGCTGAGCCGGTGGCCTCGGTCAAACCCGACGGCACCTTCGTCCACTTCACCCGGCCGTTGGATGAGCCCGGCGTGCACACCATCACTGTTGTGGCCCAGAACCGCCGCGGCGACGTCGTCACCCGCACGCAAAGGGTTTATGTGAAATGATCTCTCGGGGGATAGCTTGATCAGCCAAACCGCGATGAATTGGCGCTCGTTGTTCAGTATCTTTTCGTCCGACCTGGCGATTGACCTGGGGACGGCCAACACGCTGGTCTTCGCCAACAACCGCGGCATCGTGGTCAACGAGCCCTCCATCGTCGCCCTCAACAAGAACAACGGCGAGATCGTGGCGGTGGGCAAGGAAGCCAAAGACATGCTGGGGCGCACGCCGGCCAACATCGTGGCCATCAAGCCGATGAAGAACGGCGTCATCGCCGACTTCAAAGTCACCGAGCGCATGCTCAACTACTTCATCCAGAAGGCCCACAACCGCAAGCTGCTCGTCCATCCCCGCATCGTCATCGGCGTGCCCAGCGAAATCACCCCGGTGGAAAAGCGCGCCGTGCAGGACTCCGCCTACCGCGCCAAGGCCAGCGAGGTCTACCTGGTCGAGCAAGCCATGGCCGCCGCCATCGGCGCCGGACTGCCGATAGACGAGGCCTGCGGCAACATGGTGGTCGACATCGGCGGCGGCACCACGGAAATCGCCGTCATTTCTCTGAGCGGCATTGTCTTCTCCAGCTCCATCCGCGTGGCCGGCAACGAGATGGACGAAGCGGTCATGCACTACCTGAAGCGCAAGCACAACCTGCTCATCGGTGAGCGCACCGCCGAGCTCATCAAGCAGGCCGTCGGCTCCGCCTACCCGGTGGAGAAGGCCCTGACCATGGAGATCAAGGGCCGCGACCTCATCGCCGGCATCCCCAAGACGCTCACCATCAACGACGGCGAAATCCGCGAGGCGCTCTCCGAATGCGTCTCCACCATCATCAACGCCATTCGCGTGGCGCTGGAGCGCACCCCGCCCGAGCTTTCCGCCGACATTTCCGACCGCGGCATTGTGCTCACCGGCGGCGGGGCGCTGCTCAAGAACCTCGACAAGCGCATCTCCGAAGAAACCGGCCTGCCGGTCTCTTTGGCCGATGACCCTCTCGGCTGCGTCGCTCTGGGCGCCGGCAAGATGCTCAGCGACTTCGCTCTGTTGCGCCGCATCACGATCGAGTGACCCTATGAACGCCGTCTGGGAAACCCACCGCCACCTCAGCCTGCTGGTGGCCGTCCTGCTCGCCCAGCTTTTTCTGCTCGCCTACCAGATTAAGACCGATAACAACGTCCGCCTGCTGCGCCGCTGGACGGTGGCGGCCATCAGCCCGGTCGAGAAAGGCTTCAACTCCGTCTGGGATGGCGGCGCCTCCCTCATCCAGAACTACGTCGCCTTGTACAACGCCGGGCGCGAAAACCAGCGCCTGCGCGCCGAGCTCGACCAGGCCCGCCTGCGGCTCCAGACTGTCGAGGCGCGCGCCGCCGAAGCCGATGAGCTCGCCGCCCTGCTTCAGTTCCGGCAGTCCTACCCTGACGCGCCGCTTGTCGCCGCCGAAGTCATCGGCGCCAACCCCGCCTCGGCGACGCGCACCGTCCTCATTGATCGCGGCCGCGACGCCGGCCTGCGGGTCAACATGGTGGTGCTGACGCCCGAGGGCGTGGTTGGAAAAGTGGTGGAGGTCTTCGACAGCACGGCGCAGGTGCTTTTGATCTCCGACCGCAAGAGTGGCGTGGGCGTCGAGCTGGCGGACTCCCAGGTCAAGGGCGTGCTGAAAGGCACGGGAAGCTCG
>JAXIPK010000231.1:0-1872 GCA_045402975.1 Acidobacteriota bacterium | reverse complement strand
CACCAGGGTGGTCTTACCGTGGTCGACATGGGCAATAATGGCTATGTTTCGAATACTTTCTTTCATGAACAATGATCTCCCGCTTGCCAACGTTCTATAATGACACATTCTTCGTTTCTGCTGCCGGCCGTTTGAAACTCTGTCTAAACGGAGAGACCTAGAAGCGAACTGTTGTTTGAATGTAGGCGAAATGGTGAGGCTCGGGGCCTCGAGTGATGGCAGCGAAACGCCCGGGGAGGAAGAGGGAGTATCCCGCCAACAGGCTCAGGTGCGAATGGAGCGGGACGCGGAAGGTAACGTCAATCTCCTGCCCGAGGTCGCGCCCCGCCGCGCCGGTGGGATCGAAACCCAGCACTTTTCCGCCGGCGTTCTTCCACGGGCCGCGGCGCGCCGCCAGCAGGAGGCGATGGTAGTCGGCTTCAACCGTCAGCTTGGGGTGAACCTTCACTGCAGCGGTAAGCCGGAAGTCGTGCAGGTTGCGCAGGCCGACCAGGTCGGCGTAGCCGTAGTAAGTGTGATTGGTGGGAAACAAGTTGTTGAACTCGCGGGAGCGGCCGTCGTTCGGGTTGTTGTCGCCGGTGGCGAAGTCGTACTCAAGCTGCAGCCGCGGTTGCCAGCGCCCACTCCAGACGTAGCCGCCCGTCGTCACCAGCATGGCGGCGCGATGACCGTCAGGGCCACGCTCGCCGAACTGCCAGGCGTGCTCGACGCTGTAGCGCCAGCCCGTCTTGGGCTGATGAACCCGGCGAAACGCGAAGGTTGCGACGCGGACGGCTTGCGGCGTCTCCAGGGGTTGCTCACCTGTTGTGCGCAGCCCGTCGCGCAAATACAACCCGTAGAGCTCGGTGCGGTCGGGTGAATCCTTCGCCACCCGGGTTAGGTAGCCTCCGTACAGGTCCTGATTCCCCGGGCGGTGCGGGGCCCCGTTGCGACGAATGTCCAGCAGGCGCGCTGCGAAGAAATCATTCGTCCACGCTCCGGTTCGGTTGCGCAGCCGCGCGCCATCGAAGGAGCGACCGACATTGTCCCAGCCGAACGCCCCCACCAGTCGCTCTTCACCATAGATCAACTCCTGGCGACCCGTCCGCAACTCCCAACGTTCACTTCCTGTGAGCTTCCAATCGAGATAGAGCTGATACAGATTGGTTCCGAGGCTGTGAATCACCTTGTCGTTCTCGGCGCCGAACAGCCAAACGTCCTGCCCCTGGATATAGAAGCTCAGGCGGGGATGAAGCCGGGCGCGCAGGTGCGCGCGCACGCGCTGGCCGGTATAGTAATCGAAATCGTCGGCGGGCTTGAAGTCGGCGTTGTCGCGGAACTCCATCCGCCAACGCATCTCGACTCCAACTTCGATGCGCTTCGATTCCTTTTTTGGGGTCTCTGCGGCTGGCTTGTCCTTGCTTTGCGCATCCTCTGCGGCTCTGGCCGCGCCGAGGGCCAGGAACGAAGCCACGAGGACGCCGACGACGATCGACCGCCGGACCCAGGCACGAACGGCGGGCGCTCGCTTCACGGGCGCACTCAGGGGAGCGGTGAATTGGCCAGCAATCGGTATTGCTGGTTCAGGTGCGCGAGCAGCAAGGTGAGCAGAACGGAGAACGCCGGCACCGTGTGTCGCTCCAGCTTCCGGACCGCGGCCGGTACCCAATTCAGCAGGTGGCGTTCGAGGAAGTCTTTTTCGAGTTGCGCCAGATTCTGGCGAGTTGGCTCATCGGGGGCGTGCTCGCGCAAGTAGCGGACCACCGAGAGGAATTCCAACTGAGTCAGGAGATGGTCGGGGACCGAGCGCGCCGGGTCGGTCTTCAAGCCCAGCACTTCGTAGAAGGAGGTATTCTCCAGCGCGGTTTGTTGCGCCGGCACCGACCGATAGTG
>JAXIPK010000207.1:0-3447 GCA_045402975.1 Acidobacteriota bacterium | reverse complement strand
GCGCTGGGATGCGGCGGGGATTTTCGGACTGACCAAGAACGACCCCGACACGGGTTTCACCATCGGCGTCAGCCGCTCGGTGACGCTGTGGCATGATTACGAGAAGCCGCGGTAGTTCCCCCAAGACAGAAGCAGGTCCCTCCCTTCGACTTCGCTCAGGGTCTTCGACGACTGCGTCCCGACTGCTGTCGGGACTCCGCTCGGGATGACAAACTAGGCGGGCCGGCGGCTACGCAAAGCGCAGTTTCAGAATCGTCCAGATAATCTTTGATCCAGCGAGCACAACGCCGCTGACCGTGCCGGAGATTTTTGATTGGCCGATGCGGCGGCGGTAGCTGACAGGGACTTCGCAGACGCGCAGGCCGCGCAGCAGAGCTTTCACTTGCATTTCCACGGTCCATCCGAAATTGGTGTCCTGCATGGCGAGTGCTTCCAAACTTTTGCGGCGGATGGCGCGGAAGGGGCCGAGGTCGGTGTAGCGATGCCCGAAGAGCAGCCGAATGAGCGCGACCGACAGCCAGTTGCCCCAGCGCTGCGGCCAGGTGAGCGAGCCGCGCTCGGCGCGCCCGAGAGCGCGCGAGCCGAGCACCAGGTCGGCTTGGTCGCGGTGGAGAGGCTCAAGCAGCGATTCCACTTCGGCGGGGACGTCGCTGCCGTCGGCGTCCATGAAGACAACGATGTCGGCGTCGCGGCCCAGCGCCGCCAGGCCGGCCAGGCAGGCGCGGCCGTAGCCGCGGTGCGGCTCGGAAACAACCTGAGTGCCGCGGGCGCGGGCGACGGCGGCGGTGGCGTCGGTGCTGCCGTTATCCACCACGAGGACGCGGGCAAACAATCCCGGCGGCAAGGCGTCAAACACTTGAGCGATGGCTTGCTCTTCATTCAGGGCAGGCATGAGGAGTGCGATGCGAGGCGGGCGCCGGTTGAGACGAGTGTCACGCATTTATTGATTTGGCGCTACGGGCTGTCGCCCTGCGCGCCCTTCGTCCCGCAGAGCGGGACTCAGGACAAGCCGGCCTACGGCAGTGAGGAATGAGCATGACTGCACGGGTAGATGTCGCGGCTCCCCGCAAACAACGCGGGGTCTACGCTTCGCTCCGAGAAGCCGCGACCCCACAAAGCACGCGGAACCGACAGACCGAAGCGAGGCGGGGCGGGCTTGCCCGCCGCGGCGGGCTGTGTTATAGAGAAGATTCTTGCGAATGACGGACGCAGCCCCATCGCAAGCCAACCCCAACGCCGCGCGTGAAAGCGCGGGGCGGCGAAGCTTCTTTTCCAACCCGGCCGTGGCGTGGCTGCGCGACATTCTGTTTGCCGTGGTGCTGGCGCTGGTAATCATTGCCTTCGTCTACCAGCCCGTCAAGGTCGAGGGCACCAGCATGACGCCGCGGCTGGCCGACCAGGAGCGCATCTTCATCAACAAGTTTGTGTACGAGTTCGGGCCCATCCAGCGGGGCGACGTGGTGGTGTTTCACTATCCGCTCGACCCCAAGAAGTCGTTCATCAAGCGGGTGGTGGGCCTGCCGGGCGAGACGGTGGAAATGAAGCGCGGGATAGTGTACGTCAACAGCAACCCGCTGCGCGAGGACTACCTGCCGGCGGATGAGTTCGACCGGGAGTCCTACCCGGCGGTGACGTTGCCGGCGGGCTTTTACTTCGTGCTCGGCGACCACCGGCGCAGCTCGAACGATTCGCGTGCCTGGGGGCCGGTGCACCGCAGCTTCATCTACGGCAAGGCGGTCTTCGCTTACTGGCCGCCCGACCGCTTCGGGCCCATCGAAACCACCAACGGCCACGAGTAATGCCGGTCGCCCTGTTAATCTGTCATACTGGAGGCGGCCCCGCCCTTTCCTTTGGAGGTCGTGGCGCGGCTGAAATTGATCTCCTTCCTGATTATCGTGCGAACGACAACTTCGTCCCTTTCGTGAAAGGGCGGGGTGCAAGGAGAGTGGATGGAGGCGGTCCTCGCCCTCGAAGACGGGCGGATCTTTAAAGGCAAGGGCTACGGCGCCCCAATCAGCCGGGGCGGGGAACTGGTTTTTAATACCAGCATCACCGGCTACCAGGAAATTTTCACCGATCCTTCCTATGCCGGGCAGATTGTCTGCCTGACTTACCCGCACGTCGGCAACGTGGGCGCGAACCTCGAGGACAACGAGGCCGGGCGGCCCTACATCGAGGCGCTAGTGGTGCGGGATTTCTCTGAGCTGGCATCGAACTGGCGCGCGGGCGAGAGCGCGGAAGAATTTCTGCGCCGGCACGGAATCCCTGTCATCAGCGACATTGACACGCGGGCGCTGGTGCGTCATCTGCGCACGCACGGTGCGCAGCGCTCGATTCTTTCCACAGTTTCAAATGATGCGGAAGCTCTGGTGGCGAAGGCGCGGGCGTTGCCCCCGATGGTGGGGCTCGACCTGGCGAAAACGGTGACGGTGGCGAAGCCGTATGCGTGGGGCGAGCCGAGCGTGGAGCTGGCGCGAGAAGGGAAAGCGCCGGAGGCGCAGCGCTTCCACGTGGTCGCCTACGACTTCGGGATCAAGCAGAACATCCTGCGGCGGCTGGTGGACGTGGGGTGCCGCGTTACGGTGGTGCCGGCGGTGACTTCAGCGGAGGATGCGCTGGCGCTCAAGCCGGATGGCGTGTTTCTTTCCAACGGGCCGGGCGACCCGGAGCCATGCGGGTACGCCGTGGAGGCGGTGAGGAAGATGGCGGGGCGCGCGCCCATCTTTGGGATTTGTCTCGGGCACCAGATTGTCGGGCTGGCGTTGGGGGGGAAGACCTACAAGCTGAAATTCGGTCACCACGGCGCCAACCACCCAGTGAAGAATCTGCTGACCGGCAAGGTCGAGATTACGGCGCAGAACCACGGCTTCGCAGTGGATCCGGATTCGCTGAACGTGAAGGAAGTCGAGCTGACGCATCAGAACTTGAACGACAACACGCTGGAGGGGCTGCGGCATCGCTCTCTGCCGCTGTTCAGCGTGCAGTATCATCCCGAAGCCTCGCCCGGGCCGCATGACTCGCAGTATCTGTTCCACCAATTCACAGAGTTGATGGGTAGGGCGAAGACATGAGGACAAGCAGGTCCCTCGACTCGGCCTACGGCCTCGCTCGGGATGACAAGCGAGGGACAAGGATGGAATGGGAAAAGGGATGGAAATCGGAGTTAGGTTGTCATCCTGAGCGGAGGGGCGGGCCCGCGGCGCGGGACCGACGCGGAGTCGAGGGACCTGCTTTTCGTCAGGGCACGGCTTCAGCCGTGCCGTTGGGATGGGAAGGAGGACGGCTTTAGCCGCTGAGGTATGTCCGCCCCCAAACGGAACCGCCGCGTAGCCGGGACGTACTTCGTGACTTCCCGTACATGGGAGAGCCGTCTGCTCTTCGTCAAGGAAGCGGCTTGCCGGATCTTCGTTGACACGGTATTGGATTATCGCGACAAGGGAGTGTATG
>JAXIPK010000229.1:0-1388 GCA_045402975.1 Acidobacteriota bacterium | reverse complement strand
CAGTCGGGACGCAGTCGAGGGACCCGCTTGTGGCCCCTCCCTTTCCGGCCTTCAACTGCTCGTGTACACTGCCCGCTGAACGATGACCACTATCGCCGACAAGACGGCCAAGACGCTCGAACAACTCGGCGTCCGCTCCCCCGAAGCCCTGGCGTCATTGTTCGCGGAATTGAAATCCAGCTTCGACGCCGAAGTTGCGCAGGCTGCGACCCCCGATGCCTGGAGAGAGCTGCGCGATACGTGGCTCGGCCGCAAGCGCGGCCATCTCACCCACGCCAAAGATAACTGGCTCCTCTCTGCGAGCGCGCCACTCAAGCCCGAAGCCGGCAAGCAGCTCAACGCCCTGCGCGCCCACGTCGAAGCGGCGCTCGAAGAGCGCCGCAAGCAGGTCGAAGCCGGTGGCGCCGCGGCTGAAGCCCTCGACCTCACTCTCCCCGGCCTCCAGCGCCGCGCCGGCGTCCGTCACATCCTCACCCAGACGCTGGAGGAAATCTGCGCCATCTTCGCCCGCATCGGCTTCGCCACCGTCGAAGGGCCCGAGGTCGAAACCGACTACTACAACTTCGAAGCCCTCAACATCCCCGAGTTCCATCCGGCGCGCGACCTCTGGGACACGCTCTACCTCGACCACAAAGCCAGCGCCCTGCCCGACGACCTCCGCGGAAAGAAATCCGACCCCAACTCCCTTCTGTTGCTGCGCACTCACACTTCGCCGATGCAGGTTCGCGTGATGGAAAAACAACCGCCGCCCGTGCGCATCGTCGTCCCCGGCAAGGTCTACCGCCGCGACAACCCCGACGCCAGCCACTCCTTCATGTTCCATCAGGTCGAAGGACTGGCCGTGGACCGCGACATCACTTTCTGCGACTTGAAGGGCGTGTTCGACTTCTTCCTGCGCGAGTTCTTCGGCCCCAAGACGCGCACCCGCTTCGTGCCCAGCTACTTTCCCTTCACCGAGCCCTCGGCCGATATCCACGCCTCCTGCCACGTCTGCGGCGGGCAGGGCTGCCGCGTCTGCAAGCTGACCGGCTGGATCGAGCTCTGCGGCGCCGGCATGGTCCACCCGGCGGTCTTCGACTACGTCGGCTACGACGCGCGCGAAGTCTCCGGCTTCGCCTTCGGCATGGGTCTCGACCGCTTCGCCATGCTCAAGTACGGCATCGACGACATCCAGCTCTTCTTCCAGAACGACGTGCGGTTCCTGCACCAGTTCCGCTGATGAACGTCCTCTACGAGTGGCTCAAAGAGTACGCGCCGGTCGAGGCCTCGCCCGAGCAGCTCCGCCGCGAGATGCCGCTGGTCGGCGTCACCATCGAGACCGCGCGCTCCGCCGAAAACGGCGCCGGCACCCTGCTCGAAATCGACGTCACCCCCAACCGCCCCGACCT
>JAXIPK010000189.1:0-2540 GCA_045402975.1 Acidobacteriota bacterium | reverse complement strand
CACTGCCTGGCCGCAGTTGGGGCACTCCCAGCGCATGGGTACAACTTTAGCGCAATACCAGGCGGCGCAGCGAGCGCATGTTGACGGCGCCGGCCGTCAGAGCTCGGTCGTGGAAGCCGGCCAGCGAGAACCCGCCGCTCGGGCGGCGCTCGGCGTCGTGGCGCAGCCGCCACCACTCGCGCCAGCCGATGAAGTAGGTCGGGAGCTGCGCGGAGGAAAGCTTGGCGCGGCGCAGCTTGGCTTCCGCTTCGGCACGCTCCTGGAAAGTGCGCTTGAGCATGAGGTCCATCGCTTCCTGGTCGGTCATCTGACCGGGGTGGAAGCGAACGTCAATGATGGCGTTGGCCAGCGCGCGCAGCAGCATCTTGTAATTGGTGAGAGCGAGCCGCGGGTCGCCGTCCAGGTAGCCGGCGGCCAGCACCATGTCCTGCGTGTATTGCGCCCAGCCTTCGACGTAGGGGCCGTTGCCGAACACGCTCCGCAGCAGCCGCCGCCACTCGGGTTGGATGTTGGCGGCGTGCTCGAACTGGATGTAGTGGCCGGGCAGCGCCTCGTGAATGGTCAGAATCCGAAGCATGTAGTTGTTGTACTCGCGCAGCTTGGACTCGGCCTGCTGGTCGGTCCAGCTCTCGGGAATCGGCGTGACCCAATAGAAGGCGCCGAGGTGGGGCTCGAGCGGCGGCGCCGCAGAAAAGCCGGCGACGCCGTAAATGCCGCGCATGAAGGGCGGCGTTTCGATGACCTGGAGGTTCTCGCGGCCACTCAACGACAGCACGTTGGCGTGGGAGAGGAAGCTCTGGATCTCCTGAACGTTGCGCTTGACCTCAGTCATGAGCTGGTCGCGGGCGACGTGCTCCTGGGCGATGAGGTCGAGCACCTCGCGCACCACCGTGTTCTCGCGCGCCTCCATCTTCAGCTCGCTGTGGCTGGTGTGCTCGGGGAACCACTTCTCATGCAGCGGCAGGGCGCGGCGGAGCATTTCGCGGCGCGTGCCGTCGAGCTCGATCTGTGCGTCGCGGAGAATGTTGTCCGGACGCAGGTCGGTGCCCAACGCGTAGCGGAGCTTGAGGGCGTAGAGCCGCCGGCCGAGCCGCCAGTCGGCGGTGGCGCGCCGGCGCAGGTCGGTGTCCATCCATTGGTTGAAAGCTTCGAGAGCCGCGATGGCCTGCGGGGCGACGCGCTGGTAGCGCTCGGCCAGCGGCCCGGAGGCGGGCACGAGCAATTTCACTTCGCCTTGAATCAAGCCGATGTTGCCTTTGTTCTCGTCAATCGCCGTGTCGAGCCAGGCCGGCGCGGTGGTGGTGAGGTTCTGCTTGGCCGATTCGAGCAACGCGGGCATCTGCTCGAGCCGCGCCAGGATGTGCTCCAGGCGCTTCTCGCGCGGGGCATACTCCAGGACCAGCGGAGAGAAGATGGCGTTGCCGAGCGTCTCGACGTAGAGCTGCGGCTTGTGCTTGTGGGATTCGATCTGCTCGATTTCAAGCAGGCCGAGCTCAAGGGTGTCGCGGATGAGCTCGTAGTCGGCCTGGGTTTCGGCGTCCAGTTGCGTGACGCGGATGTCGCGGCGCAGCCGCCGGCGGAAGTCGAGCAGGAACTGCCGCTGGCGCTCGATGCCGGCGGGCGAGAGGTCGTCAAGCTGCTCATCGAGGGAAAACGTCGCCCCGGTCTTCGGGTCGCGATGTTGGTGATAGCCGACCGAGGTGGCGCTGGAGGGCGAAAGCGCCAGGTAGCCGTAGAGGAACTCCTGCGCCAATTGCGCGAACCGATCGCCGCTCTTCATCGGCTCAGCTGCCAAACTCGGCGCAGGCGTCCACAGAAGGCTGAGGACGATGATCAGGGCGGAGACAGCGAAGCGAAGTTTCACAGGTTTCTCCTTTAGTCGGAATCACGGGTTATGGATGCAACGCAAGGCACGAGCGGTCGGTTACTCGTGGCGGAAGGTGGGATGAGCTTGTCCCGAGCGGAGCCGAGGGAAACCCACACGCTGTTGCCGAAAGCGAGGTGATTAGAATCGCCGCTGGCAAGGACCTTTTTCTTTGGGTGGCTCCAGTTTTTCAATTGACGCTCACGGGCAGCCGCAGCGGCACGGCCCTCGTGGCGTTCATACCAAACCAACGCCTTCGGCCTTATTTTCCTCGTGTAGCCAGAACCTTTACCTGAGGCATGATGATTGAGACGGTGGTTCAGATTGCTGGTCAGGCCGCAATAATAACTTCCATCTGCGCATAGAAGCATGTAGCAATACCACCCAGGGGGAAACGCAGTGGGAATGCGCTGTGAGTTGCCACGCTTGCTCAGGACAGAGTCTCCTGCGGTGAATCCCTCGGCTCGTCCCGACCTGTCGGGACTCGCTCGGGACATCCCGACGAAGTCGGGATGGTGCGGAAGGTGGGATGAGTTTATCCCGAGCTCAGCCGAGGGAACCCACACGCGTTCTCCCAAAGCACCATCTCCGAGCCCGCCGCTTGCCAGTGCCCGCTTCTTACCGTGACTCCACTTCTTCAACTGCCGCTCGCGCGCTGCAGCTGCAGTGCGCTCAT
>JAXIPK010000084.1:0-5540 GCA_045402975.1 Acidobacteriota bacterium | reverse complement strand
TGGTCTTTGTGGACGAAGTAGGTGGTGTTGTCCTTGTACTGGGCCAGCAACTGGCCGTTCAGATAAACGTAGGCCACTTGCAAGACGTCGCTGGGGCCCAGCTCGGTCAGCACATTGCCGCTCAGGCCGTGGAAGTAGTAGGTCGTCGCGCCGCCCGCCGTCATCTGCGCCCGCTGCCCAGAGGCGTCGTAGGTGTACGAGGCGGTCGACCCGCTGTTGATGGAAGTCATCCGATTCTCGGCGTCGTACTGATAGGTCTTACCCGGCTCAGAAATCATGTTCCCCGCCGCATCGTAGCCATACCCCGAAAGCTGGTTGTTGCTGTTCACCGTAAAGCTGGGCGACGGACAGGTACCACCTGTTGTTGTCTGCGCCGAGCGGTTGCCCCATACATCATACGTCCAACTAAGGCCGGTGCACTGCCCCCCGGTCCCGCTCATAGTTTTGATGCGGTTCAGCTCGTCATAGGTATAGGTACGGCTGAAAGTCTGCGCGCCGGCTGCTACCCAGCTCGCCACATTGCCATTGTTGGCCGTGTCTTAGGAAAGCTTGGGGAGGAAGCGGGGCTTCGAGCCCATCGCTGCGCGGTACTCCGGGTCGGCCAGCAGCGCGGCTTCTTCGGTGCGGATGCGGCGCCGCAGGACGACGACGTGCAGCGCCGAACCCACCAGCGCCGTCAGCCAGGCGGTGTGGATCAGCGGCAGGGCGACCAGCTCGACGAAAACTCCCACGTAGTTCGGGTGGCGGACCCAGCGGTAGGGGCCACCGGTAACGACTCCCAGCTTGGTCGAGTCCATCACTTCCACATTCCAGTGCCAGGACATGGTGCGAATCACCCAGAAGCGCAGGCCGTTGGCGAGGAGGAAGAGCGCGGCCATCGGCGCCGCCAGCAACGGAAGGAGCGGCCGCTGCAGCAGGACAACCTCAAGGCCGGCGGAGACCAGAATGGCGGTGTGAAAAATCACCATCCAGCGGAAATGCGGCTCGGGAACTTTGGCGACGCCGTGCGAGACCAGGTAGCGCTGGTTGCGCCGCGAGACGCGAATCTCCACCAGCCGCAGCAGGCCCACAATCGCCAGCAAGGCGATGTAGGCGACTACGCTGGCGCCCATTGCAGCAGGAGCAGCTCCGCGCTGAAGCCTGGCCCGAAGGCGCCCAGCAGTCCATGCTGGCCGGGTTTTGGGGCGCGCTTGGTCAGGCACTCGTGCAGCACAAACAGGACCGAAGCACTGGAGAGGTTGCCGTACTCGCTCAGGACATCCCAGGAGAGCTGCGTATCGCAGCGGCACAGCCCCAGCTCCTCCTCCATGTAGAGAAGCAGCTTCTGGCCGCCGGGGTGGAGCAGGAAGGCCGCGATTTCATCCTGCTTCAGGTTGTTGCGGCCCAGAAAGGAAGAAATCAATTCCTTGATGCGGCTGCGGATGAGCTGGGGGACATCCTTGGAGAGCACAATGTGGAAGCCGGTCTCCTTCAGGTCGAACCCCATGGCATCGAGGGACTGAGGAAAGAGGTAGCTCGCCGAATCGAGGATCTTCGGTCCGGCGGCGGGGCGCCCCGTGACTACGGCCGCGGCGGCGCCGTCCCCGAAGAGCACGGTGGAAATGAGGTTGGCCTGAGAGGGATCGCCGCGTTGGAAGGTGAGCGTGGGAATCTCGACTGCGACCACCAGCACGCTGCTGCCCGGAAAAGCGCGGATGAACTGCCGGGCGTTGCTGAGCCCCGCAGCGCCGGCCGCGCAGCCCAGCTCGGTGATGGGCAGCCGCCGCACGTCGGAGCGAAAACCCAGCTGGTTGGCCAGGTGAGCGTCGAGCGAGGGAATCATCACCCCGGTGCAGGAGACGGTGATGATCATGTCGATGTCGGTCGCCTGCAGGCCAGCTCGCTCCAGAGCGTCGGTGGCGACTTTCTTGCCCAGCAGCACCGCGTGTTCCTGGTACTCCTGGGTGATCTGGGCCAGCGGGCGGGGCTGGATGATGTGCTCGACCGGAAGGATGCAAAAGCGCTGCTTGACCTGCGCGTTGTCGATCACCGACATCAACGCTTCCAGCCGGTTGGGCTCGAGGGGGAAGATGTTCCCGATGTACGTCTTGGTTTCTTCCCGCGTGACCCGATAGGCGGGCACAGTGGTAGCAGTGGAGGCGACCGTGACTGCCGGCTGACCTGCGCTTGACTCCCGACCCTCCATCACCCGCCCTCCCCTCAGAAAAGATTCCGGCGCCAACGACTACGGTGGTTGCGGAACCCGATTGCTCCCCTTGTGACGGCCACCCTGCCCGGCGGGCGGGGGCGGCTGCGTAAGAGTACCACTAAGGCCCGCTTGTCGCTTTAATTTTTCTTGTGGAGCCGACCCCGGAGCCGGTGGGCACTCAATGCCCGGGAGGGATAGGACTCGCCGGCGCAAAAAGTCAGCGGCGGTCCACCGCCGGATGGCGGACGTCGCGGCCGGCGACGATGTAGATGACGTCTTCGGCAATGTTGGTGGCGTGGTCGCCGATACGCTCCAGGTTCTTGGCCACCAGGATGAGCTCAAACGCCGGATGGACAACCGAGGAGTTCTCCATCATGTAGGTGAGCAGCTCGCGGAAAACCTGGTCGCGCAGGTGGTCGACCTGGTCGTCGCGCTGCAGCACGCTGCGCGCCAGCTCGACGTTGCGCTGCACCAGCGCGTCCAGACTGTCGTGCACCATCGTTTCCGCCAGCTCGCTCATGCGCGGCAGGTCCACGTAGGGTTTGACCTGCGGGTGGCGCACGATGCGTTCCGCCGACTGGGCAATGTTGACCGCCTGGTCGCCGATGCGCTCGAGGTCGGCGGTGATGCGGGTGACGGCCAGCAGAAAGCGCAGGTCGCTCGCCATCGGTTGATGCAGCGCCAGCAACTGGCTCACGCGCTCATCGAGCTCAATCTGCATCTCGTTGATGGCGTCTTCGCCGGCAATCACCTCCATCGCCGGCTCCGCCTTGCCCTGCAGCACGGATTGCATGGACTGGCGCACGGCGCGCTCCACCAGGCCGCCCATCCACAGCAGCCGTTCGCGCAGCTCATCAAACTCACGCTCGAAGTGGCGTTCCATCGCTGGCCTCTACCCGAACCGCCCGGTGATGTAGGCTTCGGTGCGGGGGTCCGATGGTGTGGTGAAGAGCTGCGGCGTGGGGTTGTATTCCACCACCGTGCCGTTGAGCAGGAAGGCGGTGAAGTCGCTGACGCGCGCTGCCTGCTGCATGTTGTGGGTGACGATGACGATGGTGTAGTCCTTCTTGAGTTCGAACATCAGCTCTTCAATCTTGGCCGTCGAGACCGGGTCGAGGGCCGAGGCCGGCTCGTCCATCAGCAACACGTCCGGCGCCACCGCCAGGGCCCGCGCGATGCAGAGCCGCTGCTGCTCGCCGCCGGAGAGCTGCAGAGCGTTGCGGTGCAGGCGGTCTTTGGCTTCTTCCCACAGCGCCGAGGCCCGCAGGGCGCTTTCCACCTGCGAGTCCAGCTCACCACGCGACCGCACCAGACCGTTGACCCGCAAGCCGAAGGCCACGTTGTCGTAAATGGACTTCGGAAAAGGATTGGGCTGCTGGAAAACCATCCCGACCCGGCGGCGCAAGGCGATGACGTCGCAGCCCGGGTCGTAGATGTCCTGGCTGTCCAGCAGCACGCGTCCCTCGATCTTCACGCCCGGGATGGTGTCGTTCATTCGGTTCAAGGCGCGCAGCAGGGTGGACTTGCCGCAGCCCGAAGGGCCGATAATGGCGGTGATGAGGTTGCGGTAGACCGGCAGCGTGGCGTTGCTCACGGCGACCCGCGCGCCGTAACGCACGGTCAGCGCGTCAATCTGCACCTTGATGTCGGGCTGAGCGGGCAGATCCTCCCGCTCCCGGACTTCCGTCTTCAGCAAGGGAAAATCTCGCGTGGCGGTCATGCTCATCTTCCGCTCCCTGCCGCCACCCGCAGGCGGCTGCGAATTACTACGGCCGTAAGGTTCAGCAGGAAGGTCAGCAGCAAGAGTACCAGAACCGTTGCGTAGAGCAACGGCTTGGTGGCCTCAACGTCGGGCGACTGGGTGGAGAGTACGTAGATGTGGTAGCCGAGCTCCATGAACTGATCGTTCAAGCGCGTTGGAAGGTGCGGCAGGAAATAGGCCGCGCCGACAAAGAGAATGGGGGCGACCTCGCCCGCGCCGCGGCTGACCGCCAGGATGGCTCCGGTGAGCACGCCCGAGGAAGCATGCGGCAGCACCACGCGGAAGATGGTTTGGGCGCGCGTGGCGCCGAGGGCCAGGCTGGCGTCGCGATAGGATTGTGGAACGGCACGCATAGCTTCTTCGACGCTGACAATGACCACCGGCAGTGTGAGCACCGCCATCGTCAGCGCCGCCCAAAGGACTGCGGGCTGCCCGAAGGTGAGCTTGCCGCCGTAGAGAGCCAAGTCGACGCCACGGCCTACGAACTGAACAAAGAACCCCAGCCCGAACAGCCCGAAGACAATCGAGGGCACGCCAGCCAGGTTGTTGACCGCCTGGCGGGTCCAGCGGTAGAGGGCGGATTCGCGGTCGGCGTATTCGGAGAAATAGATGGCGACCGCCACGCCCAGCGGTACGACGAAGACGGTCATCAGCAGCACCAGAAGCACGGTGCCGAAGATGGCTGGGAAGATGCCGCCCTCGGTCATTCCGTGAGTCGGAGCGGCGGAAATGAACTCCCAGGTCAGCTTCTCCCAGCCGTGCCAGATAATATTGCCCAGGACCACGACCAGCATGGCGACAATAAGCAGAACGGCGAGCCCGGTGAGGCCGGCAAAGCCGCGGTCGAGCAGGCGGAGTTGCATGCTAGGCTCCCGCCAGCCGGCGCCGCAGGCGGCCCACTAACAGCATGCCCAGCCAGTTGAACACGAAGGTAATGGCAAACAGCAGAACGCCGATGAAGAACAGCACGTGGTAGTGCGGGCTGCCGAAGACCACTTCGGCCAGCTCGGCCGCAATCGTGGCGGACAAAGTGCGCACCGACTCGCTGAAGCTCCAGGAAGTGATGGCGGCGTTGCCCGAAGCCATCAGCACGATCATGGTTTCGCCCATGGCGCGGCCAAAGCCGAGAACGATACCGGCGAACACGCCCGGCAGAGCCGCGGGCAGCACGACGCGCCACGCCGTTTGCCAGCGTGACGCCCCCAGAGCCAACGACGCCTGGCGAAAGCGCTCCGGGACAGCCGTGAGGGCATCCTCGCTGACGGTGTAGATGATGGGCAGGACGGCGAGGCCCAGGGCAATGCCAGCATTGATGGCGTTCAAACGGTAATCAAAGTCAAACGTGTCCTGCAGCCAGGTTGCCAGCACGATGAGGGCGAAGAAACCCAGCACGACCGACGGAATGCCCGCCAGCAGCTCAACCACCGGCTTGATGGCTTCGCGCAGCCAGCCGGGCGCGAACTCCGTGGTGAAAATGGCGGCCAGGAGGGCCAGCGGCGTGGCAAAAAGAACGGCCACCAGTGTAACTTTCAACGTGCCGAGCAACAGTGGCGCCAGGCTGTACTTGGGAACCTCCGACACCGGCTGCCA
>JAXIPK010000308.1:0-2910 GCA_045402975.1 Acidobacteriota bacterium | reverse complement strand
GCAAGTCCTCGTTGGTCCCTCCGCCCTATTCTACGAAAGCCTCCTGCCAAAAGTTCCCTCCTCAGAAAGCCAACAGCTCGCGGGCGGCGCGGAGGATGTGGTCGGTCTGGGGCAGGATGGTGTCCTCCAGAATCGGCTGGTAGGCGCAGAAGGTGTCGGTGGCGGCGACGCGGCGCACCGGCGCGTCGAGGTGGGCGAACAGTTCGTCCCCGATGCGGGCGGCGATTTCCGCGCCGTAGCCCCATGAGAGCGTGTCTTCATGCACGACCAGCGCGCGACTCGTCTTCTGCACCGATTCGGCGATGGCGTCCCAATCATAGGGGCTGAGCGAGCGCAGATCGAGCACATCGGCGGTGACGCCGTCTTCCTTCTCCAGCGTCGCGACGGCTTGCACCGAGCGCACGAGAGTCGAGCCATAGGTGATGAGGGTCAGGTCGGCACCTTCGCGCACGCGGTTGGCCTTGCCGAAGGGAACCATGTAGTCGGGCCCGGGATAGGGCGAGCGGTTGTGTCCCTGGCGGTAGAGATGCTTGGGCTCGAGGAAGAGCACGGGGTCGTCGCAGCGAATGGCGGTGCGCAGCAGGCCGTTGGCGTCGAGCGCCGTGGCCGGCATGACGACGCGCAGCCCGGGCGTGTGCGTGAAGATAACTTCGCCCGACTGGCTGTGATAGATCGAGCCGCCGCCCAAATACCCACCGATGGGGATGCGCAGCACCGCGGGACACTTGAAGTTGTTGTTGGAGCGCCAGCGCAGCAGCGCCAGCTCGTTGCGGAGCTGCATCATCGCCGGCCAGAGGTAGTCGAAGAATTGGATTTCCACCACCGGCTTCACGCCGCGCGTCGCCATGCCGACGGCGCGGCCGACGATGTTGGCTTCCGCCAGCGGCGTGTTGAAAACGCGCTCAGAACCGAAGCGCCGCTGCAGGCCATAGGTGCACTTGAAAACGCCGCCCTTGCCCTTCACCAGCTCCAGAGCTTCTTCGCGGCTGCAGTCGGCCACGTCCTCGCCGAAAACCACGATGCGCGGGTCGCGCGCCATCTCGTCCTGCAGGCAGGCGTTGATGAGGTCGACCATGGTCTTGGGCTCGCCGCTGAGCTTGGGCTCGGTGGCGAACGCCGGCGCCGTGGGATCCACGTCGGGCGAGTGGACGTAGAGATGGATGCTCTCCGGCGCCGGCAGGGTCGCGGCCAGCGCCTTGTCGGTGGCGGCGAGGATTTCCGCGTCGACCTCTTTTTCCAGCCGCTCCAGCTCGTCCTCTTCCAGCACGCCCTCGCGAATCAGAAACAGCCCGAAGCGCGGGATGGGGTCGCGCTGCGCATCTTCCTCGCGCTCCTTGTCGGTGCGGTAGAGCCGCTCGTCGTCCGACATCGAGTGCGAATACGGGCGGATGACCGAAGCGTGGACCAGCGCCGGGCCGCGGCGCGCGCGGCAATACTCGACCGCCTGCTTCACCGCCGCGTAGCTCTCCAGTGGGTCGGTGCCGTCGCAGCGCACCGTGAGCAGCGTGGGGTAGCTTTCAAACAGCCGCGAGATGCTGCCGCCGGCAGTCTGGATTTCCACCGGCACGCTGATGGCGTAGCCGTTGTCTTCAATCATGAACAGCACCGGCAGCTTGGCGCTGCAAGCGGTGTTCATTGCTTCGTAGAACTCGCCCTGGCTGGTGGTGCCGTCGCCGCCGGAGACGTAGACGACTTCGTCCTTCTCGAAGCGCGCGCTCGCGGCCTTGGCGGCCTGCGGTTGTTCGGTGAAGTAGAGGCCCGCTTCGGCGCAGCCGACCGCCTGGAGCCACTGCGTGCCGGTGGGAGAAGATTGCGAAACGATGTTGAGTTTCTTGTGGCCCCAGTGCGAGGGCATCTGGCGGCCGCCCGAGGCCGGGTCGTCGGCGGCGCCCACGGCTTCGAGCAACTGCTCGTAGGGCGTGTTGCCGAGCATCAGGCAGAGCGCGCGGTCGCGGTAGTAGGGATAGAACCAGTCATGCGCCGGCTTGAGCGCCAGCCCGGCGGCGACCAGAACGGCTTCGTGGCCGGCGCCGCTGATCTGGAAAAAGATTTTCTGCTGGCGCTTGAGCTGGATTTCGCGGTCGTCGAGCTTCCGCGAAAGGTACATCGTGCGGTAGAGGCGGATGAGGGTCTCGCGGTCGAGACCCTGAAAGCGCGACTTGTCGAGCTCTTTGGTCTTGGTGCGCGCGGTCTTGGTGGCCACCGGGTATCCCCAAGGAAATTCTCGTCGGTGTGCACGCGGTGTGCAACTGAAGCCGCAGGATTCACCCTGAGCGAGCCCCGATACAATCGGGGCGAGTCGAAGGGCAGGCTATTTCTTCTTGCTGAAGTGGGTGCGGATGTAGTCGAGGACGACGGCGTCGATCTGGTTGTCCTTGCGGAAGCGCATCTCGAGGTTCTCCCAGCCCTGAAAATCCTCGAGGGCCTTGCGGGTGGCATCGTCGTAGACACCGTTGACTTCACCCTTGTAGAAACCGGTGCGCAGGAGGACCTCCTGAATCTCTTTCACGAGCTCGGGGGTAAGCGGTACGAGCTGCTTGGTTTCGCCGAAGTAGAGAGTGTGGACGCCGAACAGGCGGCGGAGCTCGCGGACGGGCTCCGGGTTGTCGTCCACGCGCAGGTCGATCCAGCGGTCCCCCGCGCCGCCATAGGCCGCGCCTTCGCGAACGACGAGCAGCGCGGCCGACTCCTTGCCGCGGCGGTCGCCGCCGGCCGCTTCGCCCGCCTCAATCGCCGCCAGCAGCCGCTCGGCGAGCGAGCCGGGAGTCTTCTGAAACCTCTCCGCCATGGCTTCGATGACCACGGGGCCCGCGAGGATATTGCCCTGCACGGCGAAGTTCTCTCCGGTGATGCCGCCGGCGAAGTTGAAGCAGTTCTTGCCCGTGAATGTGGCGGCGTGTCCCTTCGCGT
>JAXIPK010000387.1:0-3129 GCA_045402975.1 Acidobacteriota bacterium | reverse complement strand
GGTAGGCGAGGAAGCTGGCGGCGGTGGCAGTGGCGATGGCTCCGATCGCCTTCAGGCCGCGCGTCATGACTACTTTTCCTTTACCGCACGGTGGCGTCGGGGCGCTCTTCGCCCTTCGCCCACAGCCGCAACTGGCGCATGCGCTCGATTGCCTCCGCGCCGCTCAGCCCGTGCGGGGCCAGAAAATTCTCGAAAGAAACAGAGGGGAAACCCTTGCGCGTCAACCGCTGCGGAAGCTGTTTGCGGATGATCTCGAGCAAGTCGGTGTTGATCTCCTGCAGCACTTCGAAGATGAGCTGGTGCACGGTGTCGCAGAAGGGATAGGTGCCGAGCAGCAGCATTCCCTTGTCCCACACGGTTCCTTCCGGCGTGCCGGTGCACATGGCGCGCAGCACCGCAAGCTCGGCGGCGACGATTTCTTCGCGGGCGGGCATCGCCCGGGCACGCTAGCATCGGTGTTGCTGCGGGTCAAGCCGCGGCGAAGTGTTGGTTGACACGCCGCGCGCTTCGCGGTATACGGACGGCCAACTGAGGCAAATCCCATGCGGAGGGAGCAACGATGAAAAGGCTAGTCTTGGTTGTGGGTGTCTTTGCTTTGGGGTGTCTGGTTTCGATGGCCACAATGCAGGCGCAGCAGGCGAAGAAGGCGACGCCGGCTGATGGCCACGACATCCACGTCGTGGCGCCCCACGTGGTGGATGGCGTGGTAATGGGACCCTACCATCACTATTGCAAGGCGGTGTCGGCGGAGATCCTCGAGTGCCTGATCTACGAGTCCACCGAGCCCAACGCGTTGATGACGCAGGTGGAGTACATGATCAAGAAATCTGTTACGCGTTCGAGTCTCGATCTCAGCGTCTGGAACAAGTACTACCACGACCACGTGATGGAGATTGCCACCGGCCGCGTGCAGGTGCTCGACCGCACGCCGGAAGAAGCGGCCAAGATTGCTGAGGCCGCCAAGCAGACCGACGGCATCATCTTCCACCTCTGGTGGCCGCACATGGCGGCGGCGCCCAACGGCGAGGTGAAGCACGCCCAGGCCATCAGCCACAAGTACCTGACGGAGGCGGAGTGGAAGGGGCCGGTCGGCGCGCCACCAGCCAAGCACTAACAGGCGCTAATTGGGTTTTCTGAACGAGCCGCCGGTGGGTCCGAGGGTGGCGCCGCGCCCGGGCTCGTAGGGCTCGCCGCCCTGCTCGCCTTCAATCTTGGCCACGGCCTCCTGGTAGGCCTCGTCGTACTCGTGCCAGCGCTCCAGAGTGCCGTCCACTTTCTCGGCGTGGTCGAGCAGGCGCGCCGCGGCTTCCTGGGAAAACTCCTCCAGGTGGCGCTTGAAGCGCAGCGCGGCCACAACGAACTTCACGGCGTAGTAGAGGAATGCCACTCCCAGAGCCGCGAAGAGAATGTAGAGCCAAATCATCACTCTTGATTCTAGCCGAGCCTCGCGGCGAAGACAACCGGGTCAGCAGGCATCGAGGGCGGCGCGCAGGTCGTCGATGATGTCGTGCCAGTCCTCCAACCCGATGGAGATGCGAATCCCGCCCGGGTCGATCCCCGCCGCTTTCTTTTCTTCCGGCGGCAGGGCGGAGTGGGTCATCGAGTACGGGTTCTCGATCAGCGTTTTCAACTGCCCCAGGCTTACGGCCAGCGTGATGGTGTAGGCGTGGTCGGCGACGTAGTCCACCACGCGGTCGGCGGCGGCGTGGGAGTCGGGCCGGTCTTTGACGCTGAAGTAAAGCAGGCTGCCGGGGGCGAACTTGCCGTCGTAGCTCACCATCTGCTTCCTCGCCAGCTCTTTCTGCGGAAAGCTGTCGAGCCCCGGATAGAAGACTCGCTCCACCTTCGGGTGCGACTCAAGGAACTGCGCTACCTTGAGCGCTGTCTCTTGCTGGTTCGCCAGCCGTGCCGCCAGCGTCGGCAGACCGTAGACCAGAATCGGCCAGGCGCTCTTGGGCGAGAGCACCCCGCTGCGGTGGCGGCCGCTTCGCAGAGCTTCTTCGTGGGGGCTGCTCCTTGGATTGTCCGCCGGATGACCGGGAAATGCAAGCCGGCGCGCTTGCGCCGCTGCGCCGCCGTAGCTAGAATCGCCGCACCCCGGAGTACCGTGTCGAAGGAGGGAGCAATGCGTCGAGGGATTCTGTCTCAGGTGTTCGTTGTTTCGCTGCTGCTGGTGGCGGCGGCTGGAGCGGAAGAGCCCAAAAGACTCAGCTTGGATCTGTACCTCGAGTTCGAGCAAGTGGCGGAGCCGCAGATTTCGCCCGACGGCAAGCAGATTGTCTACACCCGCCGCTGGGTCGATAAGCAGAACGACCGCTGGGAGTCGGCGCTGTGGGTGATGAACGCTGACGGCTCGAAGAATCGCTTCCTGACGAAAGGGTCGGCCGCGCGGTGGTCGCCCGACGGCACACGCATCGCGTACCTCGCCGAGGGCGAGCCCAAAGGCACGCAGGTCTTCGTGCGCTGGATGGACGCTGAAGGCGCGACGACTCAAGTCACCCGCGTGGAGAAAGCCCCCAGCAACCTCGCCTGGTCGCCCGACGGCAACTCCATCGCCTTCCTCATGCTGGTGCCGAAGAAAGACACCTGGAACATCAAGCTGCCGGCGCGGCCCGAGGGCGCCAAGTGGACCGAGAACCCGCGCATCATCGAGCGGCTGGTCTACCGCCGCGACCGGACCGGCTTTCTCGAGGAAGGCTACCGGCACGTTTTCCTCGTGCCCGCCACCGGCGGCACGCCGCGCCAGTTGACAACCGGTGACTACGACCACGGCGGCGGCTTCGGCGGCGCCACGCCGGCCTGGACGCCCGACGGGCGCGAGATCCTCGTCTCCAGCCTGCGCAAGGACGATTGGGAGTACGAGTGGCGCGAGTCGGAAATCTACGCCGTGAACGTGGAGACCAAAGCCATCCGCCAACTCACGACGCGCAAGGGCCCGGACTCGAACCCCACCGTCTCGCCGGATGGCAAGTGGGTGGCCTACACCGGCTACGACTGGACCGACGACACCTACATCACGTCCAAGCTCTACGTGATGGGGATTGATGGCGCGAACCCGCGCCCGCTGGCGCCCGACGTCGACCGCTCGCCCGACGACCTGGAGTGGGCCGCGGATTCGGGTGGCGTCTA
>JAXIPK010000082.1:0-3355 GCA_045402975.1 Acidobacteriota bacterium | reverse complement strand
TCCTGCCATTGCGCGGGCGCGGTGCTGAGCACGTGCTGCGCGCGGCCTACCGGTATCTTTCGCGAAACGCACTCCACCTCGCTTCGCCGCGCTACTACGGCTTAATGAATCCTAAGCCCGCCGCTGCCGGCGTGCTGGGTGATGCGCTAGCTTCCATTCTGAATCCGCAAATGGGCGTCGAAGCGCACGCGCCCGGCGGGACCGCGTTGGAATGGGAAACGCTGGACTGGTTTCTCGACGCCCTCGGCTGGCGCCGCGGGCTCGGACAGTTCACGTCCGGCGGCTCGGAAGCCAACCTCGTCGCGCTCAAGGTGGCGCTGAACGATCGCTTGCCTGAAGTCAGTCGCGGCGGTCTTCGTCGCCTGCGGGGCCAGCCGGTTTTCTACATTTCGGAGGAGTGTCACCACTCTCTGGAGAAATTCGCCGACTTGCTGGGGCTGGGCCGCAATGCGGTGCGGTGGATTCCCACCGACAACGAGTTCGCCATGCGTCCCGACGCCTTGCGCGAGGCCATCCGGCGCGACCGCCGCGCCGGCCGGCTGCCGTTCTGCGTGGTGGCGACATTTGGGACGACGAGCAGCGGCGCCATCGATCCCATCGCGGCACTGGCGCGCATTTGCCGGCGCGAGCGGCTGTGGTTGCACGTGGACGGCGCCTACGGCGGCTCCATCATTCTGGCGCCGAAACTCAAGCGGTTGTGGGGCGACATCCGCCGGGCCGACTCGCTCACCCTCGACCCGCACAAGTGGATGGCGATGCCGTTTCCGCTCGGAGTGATCTTGATTCGTGACGCGCAGGCGGCCGGACGGCCGTTTCGCGTGCAGGCCTCCTACGTTCCGCGCGGCGCGCCGCAGGTGGAGAACTACCAACTCGGCGTGCAATGGTCGCGGCGCATGCTTGGACTCAAGCTCTGGTTTGCGCTGCAGGTCTACGGCCGGCGCACCTTCGAGAGGCACTTCGCCGACCAAATGCGCCTAGGCGAGCGCTACCGCGCCTTACTTGCCGCGCAGCCGCGCTTCGCCACTATCAGCGAATCCCCGCTGCCGATTACCTGCTTCAGCTATCTTGAGAAGCCGCGCGCGACGCGTCGCGGCCTTCCGGTCGAGTCGCTGACGAAGTTCGAGCGCCAGATGAACCTGGTTTTGGCCGAAGAAATGGTCCGCCGCGGCTGGGCATGGATCTCCGCGACGCGGATTCGCGGCGTGACCGTAATGCGGATGATGGTCATCAACTACGAGACCACAGAGCGCCACCTGAAGCGCTTGGTCAGCGACCTTGCACAGCTCGCCGCCGACCCCAAGCTGCAGCGCCGTGCCCGCCGGGGAAAGGCATGACGCTGGCCGAAACGCTCATCTCGGTCTGGCAACAGGCGCTGGCGGAAGGGAAGAACAGCATCGAGATCGAAGGCGAGCGCTACCGCATTGGTCGCACGCGTTCGAAGAAGTTGCGCACAGTGGATTTCAGCTTTGGTCCTGCGCAACTCACCGGCATCGAGCAGAACCCGCAGACGGCGTCGCGGTGGGCGCTGATGGCGCGCAAGGGAAAACGCATCATGCAGTTCAGTTGCGAAGGCCGCTACTTCGCCAACGTCGTCGAAGGACAGCTTACGCGCTACCCCGCCTGGCGCGACCTCGACCTGCCCGGCTAGTGCCGTTCCAACTGATTGGGCACTAGCCGTCACCACGCGAGCGCCAGCGTTGTACTACTGACCTTCTGACTTTGCTTGATGGAACAAGTTGGAACGGCACTAGCCTCCCAGCTTCTGGCTGATGAGTCGGTCCACCGACCACTTGCCGCCGCCGCCAATCATCAGTGCGAAGGCCAGTCCCAGCGCCAGCAGGTGGTATTCAAACCCTTCGCCCTTCTGGTTGCCCTGCCAGTTCATGAAGAAGCCGTTCTGGTGGTGCACTATAAGAATCGCACCCAGCATGATGCACCCGATGCCGAAAGCGCAGAACCGGCTCAGGAATCCGAGAATGAGGCTGATCGAACCCAGCGACTCCCCCAGGATCACCAGCAACGCCACAATCCACGGCATTCCGCCCTGGGTAAGGGCATCCAGCGTACCACTGAATCCGAAACCGCCGAACCAGCCCAGCAGCTTCTGCGCTCCATGCGGAAAGAAGACAATCCCCAGCGCCAGCCGCGCCACCAGCAGGCTGACGTTGTCTTTGGTATCAAAGAGCCTCTTGAGCATGCCGCCTCCAGACCTCGGATGGTTTGGCCGAGTATACACGAGCCCAGAAGACTTTCCTGCGCCGCCCGGCTTCCTCAGGACTAGAATGTGCGCCATCCTGCATTTTGCGGAGGGAGCCATGCTGGAGCGACGCGGATTCCTGCAAGCCTTGAGCGCGGCGGCGCTGGCCGGGCTGGTGCGGCCCGGCGACCTGGCCGCTGCCGGCCCGGCGGCCATGGGGCTCATCGAACGCGACTTGTGTCTCGAAGCGCCCCCGCTGCCCTCCGACGCGCTTTTCCAAACGAGCCCCGAGACCTATTGGTCGGAGCTGCGGCGCCAATGGCTCTTTCGCCCGGGATTCATCTACCTCAACAACGGCACCTGCGGCTCCTGCCCGCTGCCCATCGTCCGCGCTTTCATTGAAAGCATCCTGCACGAAGAAGAGATGGAGAACGACGACACCGAGCTCTACCCGCTCTGGGGCTACGGTCCGTGGGACCAATACCGCCAGCCGGTGGCCGACTTCATCGGCGCGCAACTGCACGAGCTGGCCCTGGTGCGCAACGCCACCGAAGGCTTGAACTACGTGGCCAACGGCCTCGACCTCAAGCCGGGCGACGAGGTGCTCACCACCGACGAAGAGCACCCCAGCGGGCTCAACCCCTGGTTGCTCAAGGCCAAGCGCTACGGCACGGCGGTGAAGCAGGTCGCCATGCCCAAGCCGCCGAAGTCGAAGCAGCAGATTCTGGACTTGTTCGATGCCGCCCGCACCGACCGGACTCGCGTGGTCATGTTCAGCCACGTCAGCTCCGCCACCGGTTGCGTGATGCCGGCCAGGGAGATTTGTGCCTGGGCGCGCCAGCACGGCGCGCTCTCGCTGGTAGACGGTGCCCACGCGACGGGGATGATTCCGGTGAACGTCAAAGAAATCGGCTGCGACTTCTACGTGTCCAGCCCCCACAAGTGGCTGCTCTCGCCCAAAGGCACGGGGCTGCTCTACGTTCGCGACGAGGTCTGCGACCGCCTCTGGAGCACCATCGCCACCGGTGATTGGGACAACCTGAAAATCCGCGCCGCGCGCCTGCAGCAGTTTGGCACTACCAACGTCAGCCTGCTCACCGGCCTTAAGGCGGCGATTGATTTCTGGCACGCGGTTGGGCCGGAGCGCATTGAGCGGCG
>JAXIPK010000286.1:0-9763 GCA_045402975.1 Acidobacteriota bacterium | reverse complement strand
AAGGTCTCGAGACGCCAGCGCACCAGCGGGCTGCGCCACGGCCGCAGCCTGTGACCTGCGGCCAACCGCCAGTAGTAGCGCAGAGCGTAGAGCATTACATCTTGGTCTTGCGGAAGCGCCGGGCGCCGGCCCAGTAGAGGCTCAGCTCGTAGCCGTCGGGGTCGCGCACGTAGGCGTGGGTCCAGCCCCACGGCATGCGCTTCGGCATCTGCGAGAACTTCACACCGGCCTTCTTCAAGCGCGCGCACACGCGCGCCAGGTCCTTGATTTCGAAGTAGAGCCGAATGCCGCTGCGGGGGTTGGGCTTGCCGCCGCGTTCGGGCAGGTGCAGGGCAATGGTGCCCTCTCCGCGGGGCGCGCGCAGCCGCGCATAGACCAGCCGGCCTTGCCATTTGAAAGTCTCAATGAGGCGCAGGCCCAGCCGGTCGCGATAGAAGCGCAAAGCGGGCTCGATGCGGCGGACGTAAATCATCGCGTGGTTGAAGCTGGCGCCGGGTGCTGGGGGCATGTTGACTCCTCCGAAGAACCGAACTCTGGCACAAACATCCGGGTTTCGCAATCCGCCCGCGGCGGATAGAATGACGGGCCATGAACGCGCTTTACTTGACCGTGTTTCACACCGTGATGGGCCGGCGGCGGCGCTGCTCAGCCTGCGGCCGCGAGCAGGTGGTCAGCCTCCTGGACAAAGACGGACGTTACCACTGTAAGTACTGCGGCCACCGCTTTTCCAAGCAGGAGCTGCAACCCCCTCGCAGCCAATGAGCTGACACGGATGCCTGCCCACGGCTCCAGCAACATTCTGGTTGACCTGCTCATCCTTTTTGGATTCGCCACGCTGATTGCGGTGCTGCTGCACCGCGCCCGGCAATCCACCATCGTCGCCTATCTGCTGACCGGAATGCTGGTGGGGCCGTCGGGCCTGCGGCTCATCACCAACCGCGGCGCCATCGAACTGATGGCGGAAGTCGGCGTGGTGCTGCTGCTGTTCACCATCGGCATTGAGTTCTCGCTGAAGAAGCTGTGGCGGATGCGCCAGGTGGTTCTAGGCGCGGGAGGGCGCCAAGTGGCACTGACCGTCGGCGTCTGCCTGGGGATCGCGGCGCTGATGGGAATGCCCTGGCGACAAGGACTGTTCTGGGGCTTCCTGGTGGCGGCCAGCAGCACGGCGATTGTCTTGAAACTGTTGTTCGAGCGCCAGGAGCTCGACAGCCCGCATGGCCGCGCCATTGTCGGCGTGCTGCTGTTTCAGGACCTGTGCGTGGTGCCGATGATGGCGCTCATCCCCGCCTTTACCGCCGAGACGACGGCGGTGGCGCTGGCGGTGCTGACGGCGCTGGGCAAGTCGCTGGCGGTCGTGGCCTTGATTCTGCTGGCAGCGCACTACTTCTTCCCGCCGCTGTGGAAGCAAATCGTGCAGCTGCGCAACAAGGAAATCTTTCTCATCGCCACAATTTTCTTTTGCCTGGGGACGGCCTGGGTCTCATCGCTGATCGGGCTGTCGCTGGCCCTAGGCGCGTTTCTGGCGGGGCTGGCGCTCTCCGAGTCCGAATTCGCTCATCAGATACTGGCGGAGATTCTTCCCTTCCGCGATAGCTTCAACAGTTTGTTTTTCATTTCGGTGGGGATGCTGCTGAACCTGGAGTTTGCGCGGGAGAACTGGACGTTGGTGGCCGCGTTGGCCACGACCATCTTCGCCGTCAAGACACTGACCGGAATGTCCGCGGTGCTGCTATTGGGATTCCCGGCGCGCACGGCCTTGCTGGTGGGGCTGGCCCTGGCGCAAGTGGGCGAGTTCAGCTTCGTGCTTCTGCGGCAGGGCGCGGGGTTAAACCTGATCAGCGGCGAGGCCTATCAAGCGTTCCTGGCGGCCGCGGTGGTGACGATGATTATTACGCCCCTCGTCATTCAGACGTCGCCGCGCCTAACGGCGCGCTTGCAAGAGATGCGCGCCTTGCGGCGGTTTTTCCCCGAGCCGGGGGAAGCGGACCTGGAAGCCGAAGGCCAGCCGCTGCACGACCACGTGGTGGTGTGCGGCTACGGGCTCAACGGCCGGCTCACCGCCGGCGTGCTGCGCCGGCTGCGCATTCCCTATCTGGTGCTGGAGACCAATCCCGAAACGGTTCAGGTCGCCCAGGCGCTGGACGAGCACATCTTCTTCGGCGACGGCAGCAGCCGGGAAATCCTGGCGAAGGCCGGGGCGGCGCACGCGCGCGCGGTGGTCTTCGCCATCTCCGACCCATTCGTGCTGGGCCGCGCGGTGGCCAACGCCCGCAGCCTGAGCTCCACCCTGCACATCATCGTGCGCACCAAGCGCCTGGAGGATTCGCCGGAGCTCGAGGGGGCCGGCGCTTCGCTGGTCATCGCCGAGGAATTGGAGGCAGCGCAGGAGATCATCATCCGACTGCTAGAGCTCTACAACATCCCGCGCCGCGAGGCGTTTGCTCAGGTGCAGGCTTCGGGAACGGAAGACGAAAAGGAGTAGCAGGTTGGAAACTCAGGCGAGCTCTTTTTCGAGGTTCTTGAAGAACTGGCCGATAACCATCTTGGCGGCGCTCTCGAGCAGCCGCTGGCCCACGGAAGCAATCATCCCGCCGACTTTCACTTCGCCCGCGTAGCGGACATCAGTCTTGCCGCTCTTTTCTTTGAGGGTGAGTGTGCCGTCGCCTTCGGCCACGCCGCCGGGGCCGCGGCTGGAGACCGTCAACCGCAGGTGCTCGGGCGGGCGTTGCTCGCTCAGTTTGACCGTGCCGGCGTAGCTGCCGCTCAGCGCCGCGATGCCGAGCTTCATCTTTACTTGGTAGGTATCTTTGCCGAAGGGCTCGAGCTTTTCGCAGCCGGGCAGAAGCTTGGCCAGCGCGTTGTGGTCAGTGAGCAATTCATAAACGCGCTGGCGCGGCGCCGACAGCGTGTGGCTGCCTTCAATCTTCATTTCTCCACCTTACTGCACCACAGGGCCCAACCGATGAAAACGAACTGAAGCGGCAACCGCAACCAATAGTAGAGAGGATTGCTGGGTAATCCTTCTATAGTTCCTCCCTTCACTGCTACATAGATGTTCGCCTGGAAAACAGCCAGAAGCAACGCCACCAGTCCATAGGCCGCCCAGCGGCGTGTCGTTCGCGACAGCAAGCCAACGGCCCCGAGCAGCTCGAAGAAACCGCTCACATAGATCATCGCTGATGGCCAGGGCACATAGGGCGGCATCATCACCAGGTAACGGCTGGGGTTCAGGAAGTGGTCGGTTCCGGTGAACAGGAACATCGCCGCCATTGCGAAGGCGGCCTTGTCGCGGCGAGTGCGAAGCCAACTGAGCCGCGCGAGCGGAGGAAGGTGCAGCAGGGCGAAAACGGCCAGAAGGAGAGCAAGAACGAGCATTCACTTCTTTGCGCGGTTGAAGGCTTCGGTGAGGGCGCGGCGGGCGAGGACTTCCGCCATGGCCTTGCGGTAGCGGGCGGAGGCGTGCAGGTCGGAGAGGGGTTCTGCTCCCGCGGCGGCTTTGGCGGCAGCCTGTGCGATGACCTT
The DNA here is from genome assembly GCA_045402975.1 of Acidobacteriota bacterium. Taxonomy (GTDB): domain Bacteria; phylum Acidobacteriota; class Terriglobia; order Acidiferrales; family 2-02-FULL-67-57; genus JACPRL01. Next base: position 6,241 of record JAXIPK010000286.1, on the reverse strand, counting down.
TTCATTCGCGGCTTTTCCCAGCAGGGTCTTTTCAACTTGCGCGGCGCGGTAGGCTTTCGAAGCGACCCCGGTGACGCCGACAATGGCGGCCTCGCACTTCCCTTTCCCATCAAGTCGCACACGCGCCGCCACTCCCACCAGCGCGAAGCCCGAGGCCGGCTGGTGCAGCTTGCGGTAGGCCGAGCCGGTACGAGCGCTGTCCGCGGCGAAGCGGATTTCAGTGAGAATCTCTCCGGGTTGAATGGCGGTGGTCAGGAGATCAACAAAGAAGTCGCTCGCAGCCACGGAACGCGTACCGGCGCGGCTGGCCAGGGTGAACTGCGCCTCGAGCGCCAGCACGGCCGCGGGATAATCGGCCGCCGGGTCGGCATGGACCAGCGAGCCGCCGAGGGTGCCGCGGTTGCGCACCTGGACGTCACCGATTTCCGTGGCGGTTTCCGCCAGCAACGGAGCGCGGCGCCGCAGCAGAGCGGAGTGCTCGATGGCGGAGTGCGTGGTCATGGCGCCGATGACGACTTCGTCTCCCTCTTCGCGCACGTAGGCGAGGTCGCCGATGCGCCCCAAATCCACCAGCACGCGCGGGGCAGCCAGGCGCAGCTTCATCAGCGGCAGCAGACTGTGGCCGCCGGCCAGCAGCTTGGCGTCGTCGCCATGCTCGGCCAGCAGCTCGAAGACTTCTTCGAGACTGTGCGGCGCGAAATAGTCGAACGCTCCCGGAATCATGACGCCCTCTTTTTCCCGCCCTTCTGAAACAGCGCCCAGAGGCGCTCGCGCTTGAGCGGCATCGGGATATCGCGCACGCCGAGCGGTCGCAGCGCGTCCACCACCGCGTTGACGATGGCGGGCGTGGAACCGATGGTCCCGGCTTCGCCCACGCCCTTGACGCCCAGGGGGTTGACGGGCGAGGGCGTGACAGTGCGCGCGGTCTCGAAGCGCGGCACGTCGGCGGCGCGCGGGATGGCGTAGTCCATCAGCTCGCCGGTGACGAGCTGGCCGTTCTCGTCGTAGACCGCCTCTTCGAGCAGCGCCTGGCCGAGCGACTGGGCGATGCCGCCGTGCACCTGGCCATCTACCAACAGCGGGTTGATAACTTTGCCGCAGTCATCCACGGCAACGTAGCGCTTGATCTGGATGTCGCCGGTGTGCGGGCTGACCTCGACCACGCAGATGTGAGTGCCGAAGGGGAAAGTGAAGTTCTGCGGCTCGAAAAAGCTGGTGGCCTCCAGGCCGGGCTCGAGCCCCGGCGGCAGCGACTTGGCGGTAAAAATGGCCTGCGCAACTTCCAAAAGCTTCTTCGATTGGCGCGGCTTGCCTTTGACGCTGAACTCGCCGGCGCCGATGACGATCTGCTCCGGAGCAACATTGAAGAGGTGCGCGGCCATGCGCGCCAGCTTCTGCCTCAGCTTCTGCAGGCACATGTGGACGGCGGTGCCGCCGACCGCGGTGGCGCGGCTACCGAAGGTGCCGATGCCGTAGGGCACCGCGCGCGTATCGCCGTGGAGCACAACGACAGCGTCGGGGGAAAGCCCGAGCTCATCGGCCACAATCTGCGCGAAACTTGTTTCCTGCCCTTGCCCGTGGGGGCTCGAGCCGGTCAGCACGGTGATTGAACCGGTCGGCTCGATCCGCACCGTGGCGCTTTCCCACCAACCAATGGCCGGCGGCGCCGCCGACGACGGGCCGAGGCCGCAGATCTCCACGTAGCTCGAGAGCCCGATGCCCAGGTAGCGACCCTGCTTCCAGAGTTTCTTCTGCTCGGCGCGCAGGCGGTTGTAGCCGACCATGCCCATGGCCTTCTTGAGGGCGGCGGCGTAGTCGCCGCTGTCGTACACAATGCCTGTGGGCACGGCGTATGGAAAATCTTTGGGCTTGGGGAAGTTCTTCAGGCGGACCTCGGCCGGGTCTTTCTTCAGCTCCGCCGCCACCAGGTCCACCATACGCTCGATGATGAAGGTGGCCTCGGGACGGCCGGCGCCGCGGTAGGCGTCGGTAGCCATTTTGTTGGTAAAGACGCCGACGTACTCGACCTCGACGGCGGGAATCTTGTAGGCGCCGAGAATCAGCAACCCGGTGAGCGTAGGAATGACCGGCGTGAGCAACTGGTGGTAGGCGCCGAGGTCGGCGAGGATGCGGCAGCGCAGGGCGGTGATGGTGCCGTCGCGCTCAACGGCGACTTCGACATCGTCAATCTGGTCGCGGCCGTGAATGGTGCCGAGGAAGTTCTCCCGCCGCGTCTCCATCCACTTCACCGGACGCCCCACCGCACGCGAAACCCAGGCGACGAGAGCCTCTTCGCCGTAGACATTGAGCTTGCTGCCGAAGCCGCCGCCGACTTCGGGGGTGATGACGCGGACCTTCATCTCCGCCACGCCGAGCATGGCGGCGAGCTGCGTGCGCAGCAGGTGCGGAATCTGCGTGGAGGACCAGACGGTCAGCGAATCTTCGCCGGCGTCGTACTGCGCCAGCACCCCGCGCGGCTCCATCGACACCGGAATCAACCGCTGGTTGAGCAGGCGCTGCTTGACGACGCGGTGGGCTTTCTTGAAGGCCTTGGCCGGGAAGCCGGCTTCAATCTTCCAGTAGCAGGCGCGGTTCGTCTTGTACTGCTCGTGGACCAAGGGCGAGTTCTTCTGCAACGCCTTCTGCGGGTCAGTGACCGCCGGCAGAGACTCGTAGTCCACGTCCACCAGGTCGGCGGCGTCGCGGGCGCGGTAGCGGTCATCGGCGACCACCACCGCCACCGGCTCGCCGCTGTAGCGCACCTTGTCCTGAGCCAGCGCGGGGTGCGGAGGAATCTTCAGCTCCGGTAGGTCGCCGGCGCAGGGGATGTTGCCGATCTTTCCCCGAATGTCTGCGCCGGTGAAAACCGCGACAACGCCGGGGGCGCTCTTGGCGGCATCGGTGTTGATGCTACGGATGCGGGCGTGGGCGTACGGGCTGCGAACGACGGCGGCGAAAAGCATGCCCGGCAGCACCATGTCGTCCACGTAGTGCGCCAGGCCCTGGATGAGCCGCGGGTCTTCCTTGCGCTTGAGCGACATGCCGACCCAGCGAGTTTTCGTTGCCATGACCTACTTAACCCTCACGCTGCTCTTCTTCGTATCGCGCTTGCCTCGGATCCGATCGATGAAACTACTGATGGCGTCGCGCGAGGCAAAAACAAAATCCACGAGAATTCCGAGAAACGTAAGCCCGATAACAATCCCAATCAGAATCAATAAGAGCCGCTCACTCACCCTCACTTCCTCCGCCGGGTTGCGGGTTGGCCCACTCGGCGGGCAGGCTTGGCTTTCTTGACCGCTGACTGAATGGCGTTGACGATGTGCTGGTAGCCGGTGCAGCGGCAGAGGTTGCCGGCAATGGCGCGGCGGATTTCCGGCTCAGTGGGCGCGGGGTTGCCTTCGAGCAGCGCGACGCCGGCCAGAATCATTCCCGGGGTGCAGAAGCCGCACTGCAGGCCGTGTTCCTCCCAGAAACCCTCCTGCACGGGATGGAGACGGCCGTCGCGGGCCAGGCCTTCGATGGTGGTGATTTCGGCGCCGTCGGCCTGGACGGCGAGCACGGTGCAGGCTTTCACCGCCTGCCCGTTCATCAGGACGGTGCAGGCGCCGCAGAGGGAAGTTTCGCAGCCGATGTGGGTGCCGGTGAGGCCGAGGACGTCGCGCAGGTAATGCACCAGAAGCAGGCGCGGCTCGACCTCGTGAGAGTAGGAGCGACCGTTGACTGTGACGGCAACCTTCAAGCCAACCCCTCCAGGAAGGGCGGAAGGATACCAAAACTCGAGGCTGCTGCGAACCCCTAGGTACGCAACTCTTTGACCCAAATTTTTTCGGCGGCGTCGCGGCCCAAGTGGACGGTGCGGCCGGCGACCACCGCCTGGACGCTCTCGTCGTAGTCGCGGTGCTCGACCTCCAGGCGCGTGCCGGGGCGCAGCTTCAAGCGGTCGAGGTAGTCGAGGAAGCGCGTGTCCTTCTCGTAAACGCGGACGACCTCAACGCGCTTGCCGGCGCGCGCGGCGCTGAGCGGCTGGACGTCGCGCAGGCGGCGCAGCTTGGCCAGGCCGCCGTTGAGCGGGTTGCCGTGCGGGCAGTAGCCCTCGCGGCCGAAATAGTTGAGCAGGAGTTTTTCCAGCTCAGGCGAGATGGCGTGCTCGAGTTTTTCGGCTTCGTCATGCACGCGCGTCCAGGGCATGCCGAGGACTTCGACCAGAAGTTTCTCGGCCAGGTTGTGGCGCAGCATCAGGTGCTCGGCCAGCTCTGAGCCTTTGCGGGTGAGCTGGATGCGGCCCCGCGGGCCCAGCTTGACGTAGCCGTTGCGCGCCATGCGCTTGAGCGCGGCGGTAACCGCCGGCGGGGTAACGCCCAACTCTTCCGACAGCCGGGCGCTGATGGGCACCTGCTCCTCTTCTTCCATCTCCCAGATGGCTTTGAGGTAGTCCTCCTGGGAGACCGAGGTACGGTCGCGGCTGGCGCGAGAGTCGGGCATGGAGGCGGCCATTATAGCAGCCGCGGATGGTTCAAGTTTGCCGCGCATGACCGAATTCCTCGAGCAGGCGGCGGACTTTGCGCTCGAGCAGGTCGCGAACGGAGCGGTAGGAATCCAGCGCGTCCATATAGGGGTCGGGGACCTTCCAGTCGAGGTGCTTGCCCTTGAATTCCGGGACGTCGGTGCGGGCGGAGACGCCTGACATGTTCACCAGCACGTCGACCTGGGCCCAGTCGATGGCGTCGAGCCCTTTGGAGTGCTGACTGTCGAGGCTGATTCCCTTCTCCGCCATTACTTGTTTGGTTTCACTGGCGATGAAGCCCAGCGCGTGCAGGCCGGCGCTAAGGGCTTCGATCTTGTCACGGCCCAGGTGGCGTGCCCAGGCCTCGGCCATCTGCGAGCGGCAGGAGTTGCCCAAACAAACGAAGGCGATGCGCGTGCGTTGCGCAGGGTTCATGAAAAGCAGGTTCCTCGACTCCGTCCCGATTTCATCGGGACTCCGCTCGGAATGACAAGCTAGCTCCGGGGCCGAGCCTCTACTCCGACAAGCTGGAGGAAGTGTTCGTGGAGCGTGGTGTCGGAGGTGAGCTCGGGGTGGAAGGTGGCGACGAGGACGTTCCCCTGCTCGACGGCGACCGGCAGGGCGTCGCACTCGGCCAGCACGCGCACGCCTTCGCCGACGCGACGAATCACCGGCGCGCGGATGAAGACCATCTCCACCTCGCCGCCGTTCAGCAGCGAACGACCGCGACGCACGGCGCTCTCCACCTGGCGGCCGTAGGCGTTGCGCTCGACGGTGATATCGACCAGGCCGAGGCTCGCCTGCGGTGGATTGGTCACTTCCTTCGCCAGCAGGATGGCGCCGGCACAGGTGCCGAAGACAGGCTTGCCCTGCGCGCCGAAGTGTCGCAATTCATCGAGGAAGCCGTCGCGCTCAAGGAACTTCAGAAACGTCGTGCTCTCGCCGCCGGGGATGATGAGCGCGTCGACCGCGGCGAGCTCCTCGGGGCGCTTGACGTAGCTCCACTCAACGCCGAGGCGCGCCAGCACGGCGGAGTGGGCTTCGAAGTCGCCTTGGAGAGCGAGTATGCCTACTTTCATCAGTTGAGATTCTTCGCTTCGCTCAGAATGACAAACAAAAGCTAGTTCCCTCGAGTCTGAAGCAGCTCGGACTCGGGGAGCTGGCGGACGTCGAGGCCTTTCATGGCCTCGCCAAGCTCCGAGGACGCTTCCAGCACCGCCTTGGGGTCGTTGTAGTGTGTGGTGGCGAAGACGATGGCGCGGGCGCGGCGGTCGGGGTCGGACGACTTGAAGATGCCCGAGCCGACAAAGACCGCCTCGGCTCCAAGCTGCATCACCAGCGCAGCATCGGCGGGCGTAGCAATGCCGCCGGCGGAGAAGTTCGGCACCGGCAGCTTGCCGTTCTTCGCGACCCACTGCACGAGCTCCAGGGGCGCGCCGAGTTTCTTCGACTCCTGGACCAGCTCTTCGTGGCCCAGCACAGCCAGCTTCTTCATGTGGCCGACGATGGCGCGCATATGGCGCACGGCCTCGACCACGTTGCCCGAGCCGGCCTCGCCCTTGGTGCGGATCATGGCGGCGCCTGCGGCGATGCGGCGCAGGGCTTCGCCCAGCTCCTCGGAAGCCGCCAGCACCGCCTTGGGATCGTTGTAGTGCGTGGTGGCGAAGACGATGGCGCGGGCGCGGCGGTCGGGGTCGGACGACTTGAAGATGCCCGAGCCGACAAAGACCGCCT
>JAXIPK010000304.1:0-2210 GCA_045402975.1 Acidobacteriota bacterium | reverse complement strand
GACCGCGGGCCGTTCATCGAGGGGCGCATCATTGATCTCTCGCGCACCGGCGCCGACGCCATCGCCATGCTGGGGCCGGGCACCGCGGTGGTGCGCGTTGAAGTGGTCGAGTCGCCGGCCGGCGTCTCCATTGAAGCCTTCTACGGCGTGCAGGTCGGCGCCTTCAAAGTGGTGGCCAACGCCGAGCGGTTGAAGCAGGAGCTCTCCAAGAGCTACCGCGACGTCAACGTGGTCGTCTACGATGCGCCGGATGGGCTTTACTACCGCGTGCGCGTGGGTCGCACGGCTACCATTGAGGAAGCGCAGAAGCTTGCCGGCCGCCTCAAGCGCGAGCCCGACATCGCGGCGACCTTCGTCGTCCGCCTGGACTGAAGAGTTGCCATGACCAAAGACTGCCTCTTCTGCCGCATCCTGGCGAAAGAGATTCCATCGAAAACGGTGTACGAAGACGACCAGGTGGTTGCCTTCGAAGACATCAACCCGCAGGCGCCGACTCATATCCTCGTCGTGCCGCGCCGGCACATTCCCAGCCTGAACGAAATCACTGCGGAGGATGCGCCGCTGGTGGGCTACCTGCATCTGGTGGCGGCGAAGCTGGCGCGCGAGCGCGGCATCGCCGAGAGCGGCTACCGCACGGTGCTCAACAACGGCCGCGGCGCCGGCCAGTCGGTCTTTCATCTCCATCTGCATCTGCTCGGCGGCCGCGGCATGCGCTGGCCTCCGGGCTAGTCGCAGTGGAGTTTCACTCGCGGGCCGCCAGCACCGTTCCGTAGGGGTCGAGAAGAACTTCGTCGGGCTTCGCCTTCACCGGAAAGCGGAACTCCACTTTCTTCCCCGTAACCACCACCGTGCCCACGCGCTCGAGCTGCTGCCCGAAGCGCGCGTAGACGGGCACCGGCATAGTGAAGACCTCCGACACCCCCGACTGCTCGATTGTCCCGGAGACTTGCAGGCCCCGCTTGGCTTCGCGCCGCGCTTGCCACCGCAAGCGGTAGTGCGGGATGCCGGTGTTGTAAACCCACTGGTCGAAGAACCAGTCGAGCTTGCCCGTGCCCTCCACGTCGGCTTGCGCCGGCAATGCCGCCTCCAGGCGCCGCACAAACTCGTCGGTAGTCAGCGGCGCGTCGGTAGGTTGCGCCACGCCGCGCAGAACGGAAAAGAAACCGGCGTCGGAGCCGGTTTGCGGGTCGCGGAAAAGCTCGCGCACCATGTGCAGCACCCACGGGCCTTTGCTGTAGACGATGGCGGCATAGCCATCCGGGCTGCGGGAGCTGTCCAATCGCATCCCCAGCGCCAGCGGTCCGGTGGCGTCAATCGAATCGCCGTCCGAATCCTGCATCAGTAGATCGTCGCGATAGCGGCTGAGCCAACCCTGGCGCACCGCTTCGCCCCCACTCTGCTGCTCGAGATAGAGCAGGGAAGAGTAGGCCGCCAGACTTTCCGCCAGCCATTGGTCGCGGTAGCGCGGCAACTGCACCCAGTTGCCCCACCACTGGTGGGCGACTTCGTGCGCCGGCACCACGTCGAGAAAGTGCTCCTGGCGGCGTGCGTTGAGCCCCAGCCGCGCCAGGTCTTCGCGGGCGAGGAAACTCAGCGTCGAAACATAGAGCAGCCCCGGGTAGCCCTGACCGAACTGCCCCGGTATCTGCGTCACCTTGAGCTCGTTGTAGGGAAACGGGCCGAAGAGAGAAGAGTAGAAGTCGAGCGCCCGCCCGACGTCTTCCGCCACCCGGTCGGCTTGCACGGCCGGCGGCGCGGGCAGCGGCGGCAGCGGCGGGTCTTCAGCGGGAGTCCCGCGACGCCGGGGCGCCAGCGTCGTCGGCGGACGCAGAGCCCGCGCCAGCAGCGGTGGCTCGAGCTGCCGGTTGGCGTAGACGCGAATCAACACGCCCTGGTGGCTGGCGGTGCGGGCCTCGTAGTCGCCCAGGTTGAAGCCGGCGATGGGCAGTGGCGTTTCGCTCGTCCACACCGACACTTTCCAATCGCCCTCCTCGCTGCTCTGGCGCAACGTGCCGCTGGCGGTCAGCTCCAGCTCCCGCGGGTAGCGGAAGCGCAGCTCGTAGCGGGCTGGCTTGTAGTAGCCCACGCGCGGGTACCAGTTCTCGCGCGCGCCCACGAAGAAGACGCCGTTGCCCAGCGCCGCAATCACCCGGCCGCGGTAGTGGAAGCGCAGCCGGCGCGGAGCGTCTTCGGACGCCGCCGGCAGGAGC
>JAXIPK010000168.1:0-3222 GCA_045402975.1 Acidobacteriota bacterium | reverse complement strand
CTTCCGGCCAGGCGCGCGCCCCGTGCATCACAGCCAGGACGTTCACTGCCTCGGCGCCTAGCTGGTAGACAGCGACAAAAGGAGTGCCGGGAACGGGCAGTTCACGCGTCCCCTCCACCCGCCCCGGCCGGCCCATAGCCGGGAAGACACTCAGGTAACGGACGTGGTGCTCGATAACGTCCGCAATCCGCACGGCTGCTTGTTCGTTGTCTTTGGCGATGTATTGATACGCGTGGCGAAGGTCTTGGCTGGCAACCGGCGACCAGATAATCCTCATCGCCGCGCTTTCTTGCGACTGGGTTTTTCTCCCCGCCGCCGGATCCAGGCGCGGAATTCTGCCATAACCCGTTCGTGCGGAATTCCCTTGCCCTTCTCGATCTCTTCCAGGCCGCGCTGAATGTGGCGTACTTGCCAGAGCTGGACATCCACGTAATCCCGCAGCGCCTGTTCCATGTGATACGACTTGGACCGGTCAGTCTGCTCCGCCAGCTCTTCGAGTTTGTCCGCCAAGTGACGGCTGACCCGCCCAGACACGAGGGCTGTAGACATTTTGTCACCACCTGTGCACTTTACGATACTACGTCGCATGGCGGCCGCAGACAAACAAAAACGCACCCGGGAAGGCCCGGGTGCGTGGCGGTTTCTGGCTGTCCTGGCTACTTTTCCTTTTCTTCCGAGTGTTCTGCGCTTTCGCTCTCCGCGGCCGCGGCCTGCTGTTGCTCCTCGAGCGCCTTGCGGGTTTCTTCGACGCGTTTGGTGCGGGCTTCGGCGCGCTTCTCCTTCTTCTGTTGCTGGAGCTTTTCGCTGCCCAACAGCTCGATCAGGGCCTTCTCTCCCCCATCGCCCTTTCGCCAGCCGGTCTTCACGATGCGCAGGCAGCCGCCGTCGCGGTCGCCGAAGCGGGGCGCGATGTCGAACAGCTTGCTCACCGCCGCGCGCGTCATCAGAAACGCTCCCGCTTGGCGGCGCGCCGGCAGGTCCCCGCGCTTGCCCAGCGTGATCATCTTCTCCACGAGCGGGCGCATGGCCTTGGCCTTGGTGACCGTGGTTTCAATGCGCTCTTCCAAAATGAGCGAGGTGACCAGGTTGCGCAGCAGCGCGCGCCGGTGACTGGTGTTGCGGCCCAGTTTCCAGGTTCCGATTCGGTGACGCATGGCGTTGTCTTCTTCCTCGTTTTGCGGTGAAACAGATCAGTACTGGTCGTCTTCGTCTTCGCCCGGGAGCGGCGCCGGCAGCGAGGAGACCGGCACCGGGGAGCCGGGCCCCGCGTTGCCTTGTTCGTCGATGCGCATCCCCAGTCTCTAGCCCATGCTGGAGAGGATCTCTTTGATCTCGTTCAGCGACTTGCGCCCGAAGTTTTTGGTCTTGAGCATCTCTGCTTCGCTCTTCTGCACCAGTTCACCAATGGTCTGGATGTTGGCGTTCTTGAGGCAGTTGTAGCTGCGCACGGAGAGTTCCAGTTCCTCCACCGAACGGTTCAGGTTCTCGTTGCGGATTTCGGGCTTGCGTTCCTCCGCGCCCATTTCCGCTTCGAGTTCCTCTTCGAAGTTGATGAAGATGTTCATGTGGTCCTTGAGAAGCTTGGCCGCCAGTCCCACCGAGTCGGCGGGCGGGATGGAGCCATTGGTCCACACTTCCAGCGTCAGCTTCTCGTAGTCGGTGATCTGGCCCAGGCGGGCCGCGTCCACCACGTAGTTGCACTTGCGCACCGGCGAGTGCACCGAGTCAATGGGGATAAAGCCCACGCCCAGGTCGTCCTCGAAGTTCTTATCGGCGGCAATGTAGCCGCGCCCGCGCTTCAGGCGCATCTCCATGTCCAGCCGGCCGCCTTCGCTGACGGTGGCGATGTAGACCTCCTTGTCCAGCACTTCCACGTCGCCGTCGGCTTCGATCATGCCGCTGGTTATCACGCCCGGCTTCTCCGCCCGCAGGTAGAGCGCCTTGGGGCCTTCGCCGCTCAGCTTGAAGGGCACCTGTTTGAGGTTGAGGATGATGTCGGTGGCGTCCTCGACCACGCCGGGGATGGACTGGAACTCGTGCAGCACCCCCTCGATTTTTACCGCCGTGATGGCCGCTCCCTCAATGGACGACAGCAGCACGCGCCGCAGCGCGTTGCCGATGGTGGTCCCAAAACCGCGTTCGAAGGGCTGCGCCTGGAATTTTCCGTAGCGGTCGGTAATGGTTTCCAGGTCCGCCGCCAGCCGCTTGGGTTTCTGAAAGCCTTTCCAAAGCATTCGCTCGACTCCTCTTGAACAAAAGTTGTCAGTGGCCGGTGGTTCGCGGCCGGGTTAACTGCCTTTACTTGCTGTAGAGTTCGACGATCAACTGCTCGTTCACCGGCAACTGGATGTCTTCCCGCTTGGGCAGCGCCGTGACCCGGCCCTTGTAGTTCTCGCGATCCACTTCCAGCCAGGCGGCCAGTGGCTGATGGCTGGCAAAATCACGTGCTATTTCAAGCGCTGGGATTTTACGGCTGCGCTCACGCACTTCCACCGCGTCGCCGGGGCCGACCTCGTAGGATGGGATGTTGACCTTGCGCCCGTTCACGGTCACGTGCCCGTGGCGGACCAGCTGCCGCGCTTGCGGCCGTGAAATGGCAAAGCCCATGCGGTAGCAGACGTTGTCCAGCCGGCGCTCCAGTTGCTGCAACAGCACTTCGCCGGTGACGCCTTGCGTGCGTGCCGCCTTCTCAAAGTAATTGCGGAACTGCTTCTCCAGGGTGAAGTAGATGCGCTTGGCCTTCTGCTTCTCGCGGAGTTGCAGGCCGTAACCCACCACCTTGGGGCGGCGGTCTTTGCCGTGTTGTCCGGGGGCGAAGTTGCGCTTCTCGATGGGACACTTCTCCGAGAAGCACTTCGATCCCTTCAGGAATAGCTTGATGCCCTCGCGGCGGCACAGGCGGCACACCGCTCCCGTATATCGTGCCAAGTTGTCTCTCCTTCTCGACGGCGCCCTTTCCGGGGCCGTCGCTTGCGGATCGGTTTACAGGACTGGCATTCCCTTCGTCCCGATCAGTTCCCTGCTTGGTACCGCGTTCGAAACTTCTGGCTTACACGCGCCGTCGCTTCGGCGGACGGCAGCCGTTGTGCGGAATGGGCGTGACGTCGCGAATGTGACGAACCTCCAGCCCAGCGGCGGCCAGTGCGCGGATGGCCGACTCGCGCCCCGAGCCCGGCCCGCTGACGCGCACGTCCACCGAGCGCAGGCCGTGGTCGCGCGCCA
>JAXIPK010000195.1:0-2127 GCA_045402975.1 Acidobacteriota bacterium | reverse complement strand
GCTGGGAGGGCGAGGCGGAAGTGGAACGGAACTTCGACGCCGTCTTCCGCTACATGACCTTGGGCATCAAGTTCACCGGCACCACGGTGGACGCCATCGCCCACGGCTTCCTGCAGACCAACTTCCTCATCCTGGGGGCGCTGTCGCTGCTGATGGCCGGAGGCGTCTGGCTCACCTACCGCAACGTGGCCCGCGAGATGGCGCTGGCCAGGCTCAAGTCGGATTTCGTCTCCAACGTCTCGCATGAGCTGCGCACGCCGCTGGCGCTGGTGCGTCTGTTTGCGGAGACGCTGGAGATGGGCCGGGTCAATCCCGACAAGTACCAGGAGTACTTCCGCATCATCCGCAAGGAGAGCGAGCGGCTGACCGCGCTCATCAACAACATCCTGGACTTCAGCCGCATCGAAGCCGGGAAGAAGGAGTACGACTTCCGCGAGACCGATATGGCCGAGCTGGTGCGGGAAACGCTGGACACCTACCGCTACCAGATCGAAGATCTGGGCTTCCAGCTCGAGGTCAACCTGGGGGTCGTCCCGCCGCTGCGGGTTGACCGCGAAGCCATCGCCCGCTCGCTGCTCAACCTGGTCAACAACGCGGTCAAGTACTCGCCCAACGAGAAGTACCTGGGCGTCAAACTCTACCGCGACAACGGCGAGGTGAAGCTGGAAGTGGCCGACCGCGGCATCGGCATCCCGCGCTCGGAGCAGAGCAAAGTGTTCGAAAAATTCTACCGCGTCGGCGACCCGCTGGTGCACAACACCAAAGGCAGCGGCCTGGGGCTCTCGCTGGTGCGCCACATCGTGCAGGCGCACGGCGGAGCGGTGAGCGTGGACAGCTCGGTGGGACGCGGCAGCCGCTTCATCATTGCGCTTCCGGTGCAATCACCGGCGGCGCCGGTTCAAACTGCTTCGGGAGACTAGAGCGATGTCCAAAACCCGCATCCTGATTGTGGAAGACGAGCCCAGCATGGTGGCCGGGCTGCGCGACAACTTCGAGTTCGAAGGCTACGACGTGGTGACGGCGGGCGACGGCGAGGCCGGCTTGCAGAGCGCGCTGGCTCACGCGCCCGACCTGGTCATCCTCGACGTGATGATGCCGAAGATGAGCGGGCTCGACGTCTGCAAGCAAATCAAGTCGAAGCGGCCGTCGCTGCCCATCATTCTCCTCACCGCCCGCGGCCAGGAGGTGGACAAGGTGGTGGGGCTGGAGCTCGGCGCCGATGACTACGTCACCAAGCCGTTCTCCATCCGGGAGCTGCTGGCGCGGGTCAAAGCCGTGCTGCGCCGCGCCCACGTGCTGCCCACCGACCAGGAGCGCGTGAGCTTCCACGACGTCGAGGTGAACCTGCGCAACCACGAGGTACGCCGCAACGGACAGCCGATTCCCTTCTCCAGCAAGGAATTCGAGCTGCTCAAGTATTTCCTCTGCCATCCGGGCGAGTCGCTGAGCCGCGACCGTCTGCTGGACGAAGTCTGGGGCTACGACAACTACCCCACGACGCGCACGGTGGATGCGCACATGCTGCGGCTGCGGCAGAAGCTCGAGCCTACCCCCGAGGAGCCGCGCTTCTTCCTCACCATTCACGGGGTGGGCTACAAGTTCGTTGGTTGAAATCTTCCCTGGCAGGCGGAGGGCGGCCATGGCGACCCGAGTTCAGGAAATCAGCAAGACCAACCGCCCTGCGCCTCCGCTGGGACCCCTGGTGGTGCCGCAACGGGCACTGGCTCCGGATGAGCGGCAGCGGCTGGAAGACAAGGTGGGAGCCCTCGAGCAGGAGCACCGCCGGCTGCACCGGGCGCTGTTCGACGCCGCCGAAGTGCAGCGCCGCCTCTCGCCGCCGCGCCAGCTTCGCGTGGGGCGCTTCGAGGTGGCGAGCGAGATGTTCCCGTTGAGCTACCTCTCCGGCGATTTCTACGATGTGCTCGACCTGGGGCGCACGACCGGGCTGGCAGTGGGCGACATCATCGGCAAAGGGGTTGTGGCCGGGCTGTGGTTCGCGCATCTGGTCGGGTTGCTGCGTGTGCGCGCCCACTCGAGCAAGGACCCGGCGGCTACGCTGGCCGCCATCAACCACGACCTGCGGCAGCTCAAAGCGGAGCCGCCGCTGGTTTCGCTCTTTTACGGGCG
>JAXIPK010000177.1:0-1718 GCA_045402975.1 Acidobacteriota bacterium | reverse complement strand
CCTGGTTGAAGGGGACCTCCGCCAGCAGGAAGCCCGCCGCAAGCTGGTTGAACAGGGGGCCGGCCTCGGCGATATCTACGGCCTGGTCAACTTCCTGGGCGATCCGGCGCGGGCTGACTTCGCTACGCTTGACGACCAGGCCATGGCCGACTCGCTGGCCACCAACTACATCGCGCCGGCGCTGCTGGCGCGCGACGTCGCCGCCCAAATGATGGAGCGCAAGGTAGCCGGCAGTCTGGTCTTTCTGGCCAGCATGCAGGCGGTGGCGGAGTTCGAGGGCAGCGTCAACTACGCCGGCGCCAAGGCGGCTCTGGTGCACGCGGCGCGCATTCTGGCGCGGCAGTGGGGTTCGCTGCGGGTCAACGTGGTGGCGCCGGGCGTCACCGTAACCGGCATGGCCCGTGCCAGTCTCGAATCCGGCAAATACGACGCCTACATGCGCGGCGGCGTCATCCCGCGCTTCGGCCGGCCCGAGGATGTCGCTCGCGTCGTCCGGCTGCTGCTCGAGCCCGACAACTACCTTACCGGCCAGGTCATCACCGTGGATGGCGGGCTGACCCTGCGACGTGGAACCAGCTAGCTTTCCCCCTCACAATGTCCTGAGGTAGGCCACCAGGTCGTCAATCTCGTTCGGCTTGAGGACTTCGCGGTAGGCAGGCATGGGCGGAAGCCCCGCCGGGCTCGCCCCTTCCTCAATCGCCCGGCGGACGTTGTCGTCGGTAACCGGCAGTCCCCGCCGCGGCAGCGACTGCCGGCTGTAGAGCCCCTTCAGGCTCGGCCCGATGCGCGTTTCATCGCGGGTGTCGCTGTGGCAGAATGCGCATTGCTCCTGAAAGACCTTTCCTCCAGCCACCGGGTTTCCCTTGGGGGCCGCTTGTTTTTCCGTGCCGCATGCGGCGGCCGTCAGCAGCAGGGCCGCACCAAGAACCGCGAGCAGATAATGACGCATGATTCCGCCTCACCAAAAAGACGAACCATTTTCATTCAGGTTGGCAGTGGTGTCAAAGGCTGAGCCCGAAGGGCTGCGGCAGCTGGGGAAGCGACTACGGCTTGACGACTCGCGCCAATTGCTCCTGGAGCGCGGTGCGCCGCTGGCGGACATGGTCCGCCAGGGGCCCGGTGGGAACCAGAGTCAGAAACTCGTCGAACTCGCCCAGCACGCCCTCGTAGTTGCCCCGGGCCATCATCACGTTGGCGCGGATCAGGTGAACTTGAGGGATCTTGGGGCTGAGCTCGTGGGCGCGGGTAACGGCTTCCTCGGTCTTCTCCAGGTTCTGCAGGCCCCAGTAGGCGCGACTGAGTTCGAAGAAGGCCAGCCCGCTCTTGGAATTGAGCTGTGTGGCGCGCACCAGTTGTGACTCCGCATCGGCAAAGCGGTGCGCGGCATTGTAAATGGCGCCCAGAAAGACTCGCGGCGCCGCCACGTTGGCATTCAGCTCCACCGCCTTCTCAAAAAGCTGCTGCGCCTCGATGTATTCGCTCTGCCGCATGTGCACGATCCCCTGAGCATGCAGGGCGGAAACATAGTTGGGATAAAGATCGGTGGCCCTGCGGAAGTGAGCCATCGCTTCCGCCAGGTTGCTGCGGTTGTACTCCTCCACGCCCTTCTCGAATTCCTTCCGCGCCGGCTTGGGGATCAACTCCTGGTTGATGTCCAGCGGCTCCACCACCGGCGGCGGCGCCCCGGCGCGCGCCCGCGGGCGAAGAAAGATGGTGAC
>JAXIPK010000018.1:0-12179 GCA_045402975.1 Acidobacteriota bacterium | reverse complement strand
AAGAAACCACCTCCATCCTCATCCCAGAACTTTTCCAGGCAGAGCTTCATCGTCCGCTCGGCGGCATCGAAGTAGCGCTTGTCATTGGTCAACTCAAAGGCATCGAGCAGGGCCGCGGCCATGAAAACCTGGTCGTCGAGCACGCCGCCGGCCCACTCACTACCGACACGTTCGCCCGCATCCGGACACCGATGGGCGAACCCCCAGGCGTCGCTCCAGGCACTTTGTAGGATGCGGTCGAGCGTGCGCAGGGCCAACTCGCGGCAACTCGCGAGGCCGAGCACGCGGTAGGCCTCGAGATAGGCCGAGATGAACATCCCGTTCCAGGCCACGTACACAGTCCTATCTACGTATGGAGTCGGGCGCTGCTTGCGTGCTTCCAGCATCTTGGCTTTGGCCACTTCGATTCGCTTCTCGACTTCATCCACCGGGAGAGCGCGCTTGCGGGCCAGCTCCTCGGCGGGCACGGCGACCTGCAGGACATTCTTGGCGGCGTTGTGGTGCATGGGGCCGTGATCGCGGATGTCGAACTGCTCGATGACCAGCTCGGCGGCGTCGGCCGGGAGAGCGGCGCGAACCTCGTCCAGCGTCCAGGTGAAATAGTCGCCGTCGTCCTCCAGGCTGTAATCGGCGTCCTGGCTGGCGTAGAAACCGCCCTGCGGGTCGCTCAGAGTCGTGTTCACCCAGTTGACGATGCCTTCGGCGATATGACGATAGAGCGCGCCGCCGGTGACCTGCCAAGCGTGCAGGTAGTTTTTCAGCAGCTCGGAATTGTCGTAGGACATTTTCTCGAAGTGGGGCACGTGCCAGCGCTCGTCCACCGAGTAGCGATGGAAGCCGCCGCCGACTTGGTCGTAGACGCCGCCGCGGGCCATAGCGTCGAGCGTGGTGGTGACGACGGTCAGCAAAGAGCGCTCACCGGTGGACTGGTAGCGCTCCAGGATGAGCTCAATGGCGGTTGAATGCGGAAACTTGGGTGCGTTGCCGAAGCCGCCGAAGCGGAAGTCGAACAGGCGCACGGCGGAGTCGGCGATGGAGTCAATGACCCGCGGGTCGAAGGCGCGCCGGGCCCCGGCGAACATCTCCGCCTGGCGCAGCGCGTCGACCAGATTGTCGGCGCTGGCGCGGATCTCCGCCAGCCGAGTGGCGTAGTTGGCGGCGATGGCGGCCAGCACGCGCTTGAAGCCCGGGCGGCCGAAATAGTCGTCGGGCGGAAAATACGTTCCCCCAAAAAACGGCTTGCCGTCGGGCGTGAGGAAGGCGGTGAGGGGCCAGCCGCCCTGGCCGCTGATGGCGCTGACGGCGGCCTGGTAGCGGGCGTCGATATCGGGGCGCTCGTCGCGGTCGACTTTGATGGGAACGAAGTGCTGGTTGATGAGCTTGGCGGTCTCGGCGTCTTCATAGCTCTCGCGGTCCATCACGTGGCACCAGTGGCACCAGACGGCGCCGATATCGAGCAGCACGGGTTTGTTCTCCGTCCGGGCGCGTGCGAAGGCTTCTTCGCTCCACTCGTGCCAGTCCACCGGCTGGTGGGCAGCCGAAGTGAGGTAAGCGCTGCGGGCGCTCCGCAACCGGTTGGGCTTATGTTCTTCCGCCGTCAAAAGAAACCTCCGGTGTTCAACACGAATCTCCGCTGACGATCCCGATCAGTGCCGTTCCAACTTTCTTGGCCAAATGTCGCCGCGTCCTGCCACAGCAAGCGAAAAAAGTTGGAACGGCACTAGTTGGGCTTGGAGACGTCGGAGTCCGGCGTGGTGGAGTCGAGCGGCTTGCGGCCGGCGAAGCCTTCGTCCATGCGATGCCAGTAGAAAATGTGCTTCTCGCCCAGCTTCCAGCAGAGGTAGACCTCTTCGTCCTCGTGCAGGCAGGGGAAGTCGACCAGGCCGAGGTCGAGGTCCTTAACCACGCAGCCTTCGTCCTCGATGCGCTCCACCGCTTCGCGGATGGCGGCGGTGAGCTTCTCGCGCTCCTGCTTGCGCTCCGACAAGTAGGAGAACGGCGGGACGATGCCGCCATAGACCAGGATGCGGTTCTGCACCTGGGCGAACTCCTGCTCCACCCCTTCCAGCTTCTTCTTCTTTTCGACGGCCTCGACCAGGATGGGCTCGATAAGGGGGATGAGCTTCTCGGCTTCCTGCCGGTCGAAGAATTTCTGTTCGCGCTCTCCGTCGCCCATCGTGCCTCAGGCCAGGCTCAGCATGCGCTCGAGCGCCACACGGGCCCAGCGCCGCGTGTCGTCGTCCACCAGGATGCGGTTCACCACGCGGCCGGCGGCCAGATTCTCCAGCGCCCAGCAGAGGTGCTGGGGCGAGATGCGGAACATGGTGGTGCAGACGCAGACGTTGGGGTCGAGCGAGATGACCTGCTTGTCGGGATTCGCCTTCGCCACGCGGTTGACGAGGTGAATCTCGGTGCCGATGGCCCAACGGGAGCCCGGCTCGCCCGCCGCAACTTTCTTCAGGATCTGCTCGGTGGAGCCGATGTCGTCGGCCAGCTCGCACACGTCCCAGCGGCACTCGGGATGCGCGATGACGCGGATGCCGGGGTGCTCGCGGCGGACGCGCTCAACGTGCTCGGGCAGGAAGCGTTGGTGGACCGAGCAATAGCCCTTCCAGAGAATCACGCGGGCGCGCCGCAACTGGCCTTCGCTCAGCCCGCCGAGCGTCCGGTAGGGATTCCAGACGACCATCTCTTCAAGCGGGATGCCCATGCGCCAGGCGGTGTTGCGCCCGAGGTGCTCATCGGGAAGAAAGAGCACGCGCTCACCCTGGGTGAAGGCCCACTGGAAAACCTTGCCGGCGTTCGAGCTGGTGCAGACCGAGCCGCCTTGCCGGCCGGTCAAGCCCTTGATGGCGGCGGTGGAGTTCATGTAGGTGACGGGGATGACCTTGAGGCCGCCGACGCCTTCGAGCTCCTCCCAGCAGTCTTCGACCTGCGAGATATCGGCCATATCGGCCATCGAGCAGCCAGCGTTGAGGTCGGGCAGCACGACTTGCTGGTGGGGCTGGCGGAGGATGTCGGCGCTTTCAGCCATGAAGTGCACGCCGCAGAAGACGATGAACTCGGCCCGGGTAGAGGCAGCCTGCTGGGAGAGCTTGAGGGAGTCGCCGCGGAAGTCGGCAAACTTGACCACTTCGTCGCGCTGGTAGTGGTGGCCGAGGATGACGACGCGGTCGCCCAGCGCCGCCTTGGCGGCCCCGATGCGCTCATCGAGCGAGGTGTCGGGGACCAGCAGGTAGCTCTCGAGATCGCACCCGACGCCCTTTTCCACTTCGGGGACACGAATCGTCTCCGGGGGCTTCAGCGCGGGTTCAAGCTGGGTCAACGACATTTTCCTACCCGCCTATGAACACCATGGTGCGATTGGGAGGGTGGTAATCGGGCTCATTGATGTGATGTCCCTCCTCTTTCCATTGGATGATGGCTTCGACCTCGGCGGCTACATCGGCGTCGGTGGCCCCTCCCCGGAGCAGCCCGCGCAGATCGTGGTCGGCCTGTGAAAACAGGCACGTCCTTATTTTACCATCGGCGGTCAGCCGGATGCGGCTGCATTTGCCGCAGAAAGGCTCGGAGACCGGAGCCACCAGGCCGACCTCGCCCTGGCCGTCGGCGAAGCGGTAGCGCAGGGCGGTCTCGCTCGAGTAGTTGCGCGGCAGGGGAACGAGCGGCAGCCCGGCGCCCTCCAGCGTGCGGCGAATCTCGGCGGCGGAAACCACGCGCGTGCGGTCCCAGATGTGGTCGGCATCGAGCGGCATGAACTCGATGAAGCGCAGGATCCAACCCTTCTCGCGGGCGGCGCGGGCGAAGTTCACAATCTCGTCGTCGTTGAAACCGCGGACCACCACGACGTTGACCTTGACCGGCGCCAGGGGGGAGGCCTGAGCAGCGTCAATGCCGTCCAGCACGCGCTGGAGCGCACCCCGGGTGCGCGTGATGGCATCGAACCGCTCCGGGCGGAGCGAGTCGAGGCTGATGTTCAGCCGGTGCAGGCCCGCGGCGTGCAGAGTGGCGGCGCGGGCGTCGAGCGTGTAGCCGTTGGTGGTCATGGCAATGTCGTCGTAGAGGCCGAGCGCCGCCAGCCGCGCGATGAACTCCTCCACGCCCGGGCGCACCAACGGCTCGCCACCGGTGACGCGGATCTTGCGCAGTCCCAGCCGGCCGAGAATCCCGCAGAGGCGCAGCAGCTCCGCCCAAGTGAGCAGATGCTCGGGGGGCTGGTAGTTTTCGGGCTCGGCGGAGCGGCAGTAGATGCAGCGAAAGTTGCAGCGGTCGGTGACAGACACGCGCAGGTCGGTGATTTCGCGGCCGAGCTTGTCTTTCAGCATAAAAAACTTGTCAGCCTATACCCGCGCCCGTTACACAGCCGGGTATAGGCTGCGCTATTCCCCTTTCCAATTCGGGGCGCGGCGGGCTTTCGCCCGACACGGTATCGCCCCGGTGCCCTTGGGTTGTCTCTCCGGTAGGTCAGCCGGGGTCGGAGAACACTCCGATGATAGTCCCGTTTGGGAGGCAAGGCAAGGTCAAGGAGCTGGGCGAGCGGGGATCCAGTCCGGAGCGTGACTCGTGCCCCGCGACCCGTGACCCGTGTCAAACACCGAGGATTTGCAGTTGCAGGGAGCGGTCGCGGGGCCCGTCGAGCTCGGCGAGGATGACGGACTGGTAGGTGCCGAGCAGCAGCTCGCCGTTGCGGACGGGAACCGCCAGGCTGTGCCCCAGCAGCATGGCGCGCAGGTGAGCGTCGGCGTTGGAGCGGTCGCAGTCGGAATGCGCGGGGTCGTTGTGCCTGTAGTAGCGGTCGCGAACCACGGATTCTTCGAGGAAGGTACGGATGTCGTCGAGCAGAGCGCCCTGAAATTCATTGATGAAAAGCGCCAGGGTGGTGTGGAGCGAGCTGACCACCGCCAAGCCGTCGCGGATGCCGCTGGCCTTGACCTGCGCGGCCAGTGGCTCGGTGATGTTGATGAGCTCCAGCCGTTCGCGGGTGGGGACAGTGAGCACGTCCGCCTTGAGGCGGAAGCCGTTGGAGTGCTCGGCGAAGGTGGGATTCGAAGGGGTGGCTTCGACTGCCTTCTGACTCATCGTCGCGTCCGCTCCTCGGCCCCAAAGCCGGGGTCGCCTGAATTCAACTACGATGGAAAACGTCCCGAAGACTCAGAAGTTCGGATTATAGACAACACGCCCGAGCGGTGTCCAGACTACTTTGACGCGTCCGCGAGGGCCAGCCACGCTACCAAGGCCGCCTGCTTCTGGTCTTGCGCCCAGGGAGGGCCAATCTCCTTGCCGATCCCGGCGATACGAGCGGTCAGCTTGTCGGCCGGCAGGCGCAGTGCGGCTGACGCGCGTTCCAGAAGCTCGCGCTCACGCACGCGCGTGACCGCCAGGCCGCACTTCTCGCTGGCCTGCGCCAACGCCTCGCGGAAGAACTCGCCCTCGGCAGCGTGGAGGAGCGGATGGGAGGCCAAGATAGCCGGGAGACCAGGCAGCGGCCGTCCGGAACCTTGCAGAAGCCCGCAGCCGACAACCTCATAGCCTTTGCTGCGAACGTCGTCTAGGGCAGCGCGTACCGCGCTCAAGGCCAGGAGACGCGTTGATTCCGTGCAGCGCTGGATAAGCCTTTCGGCTTCCTTCAGCAGCAGCGGCTCGGCAGCATGGAAGGGCTGCTTCGAGCCGCGAATCTTGGGGTCGGCGATTTCAACCCGGCGACGGTCAACCACCGTCGGCGAGGCCGGCGACCCGCCCACCGCCACAACCGCCACCCAGCCCGAATGCGCGCGGAATCCGAGTGCCGCAGGTTGGAGGCCCCGCATACGGCTTGATCCCGCCCTCGCCATACTTGCTTGGGAGCAAGTGTACGCCTAAAACCCTGGAACGCAACAGGGCCACGATGGGAAGCGTCGATTCCATGACAGGTTAACGTTTCAGTGGCGGCTTCGTCTAAACTAGCCGACTTGAAGCTATTCTCACCGGAAGAAGGGGGCGTTGTGCGATCCCGTTCCACTGTTCTTGTGTGTGCCTACCTGCTGCTGGCTCTGGTTGGGCAGTCGGCTGAGCCTTCCGCTGCGCCCGAGGTCGCGCGGGGGCCGCTGGGGCGCAAGCTGGACGACTATCTGAGCCGTCTGGAGAAGTTCGGCTTCTCCGGCGCCGTCATCGTTGCCCGCAACGGCGAGGTGGTGCTTTCCAAAGGCTATGGCCTGGCCGACCGCGAGCGCAATCTTCCCTTCACCCCGCAGACGGTTTCCTCCACCGGCTCCATCACCAAGCAGTTCACAGCGGCGGCCATTCTGAAGCTGGAGATGCAGGGCAAGCTCAAGGTCGAAGACTCCATCAGCAAGTATTTCGCCGACGTGCCGGAGAACAAGAAAGCCATTACGCTGCACCACCTGCTGACCCATACCGCAGGCTTTCGGGGCGACTTCGGCGGCCGCGACGACGACCCCATCGAGCGTGATGCCCTGGTCCGGCGCGTGCTGGAAACGCCGCTGGAGGCTGCGCCGGGCGAGCGCTACGAGTACTCCAACGAAGGCTACAGCCTGCTGGGCGCCATCGTGGAGATTGTTTCGGGAATGCCCTACGAAGAGTTTCTCTCCAAAAATCTATTCGGGCCCGCCCGCATGACCCGAACCGGTTACCTGAAGCCGGACTGGGCGTCGGCCACGGTGGCGATGGGATACAGCGACGAAGGGCGCTGGGGCACCATCCTGCGTCGCGGGTGGCGAGAGGACGGCCCGGGGTGGTATCTACGGGCCAACGGCGGCATCCATTCCACAGCGGAGGACATGTACCGCTGGCACCGCGCGCTGGAAGGCGACCAGATTCTTTCTGCTGAAGTCAAAAAGAAGCTGTTCGCGCCTCACGTGGCCGAGGATCCCTCCGGCCGCTCCCACTATGGGTACGGCTGGGCAATCTCCACCACACCGCGCGGGACTCGTCTCGTGGCGCACAACGGCGGCAACGGCATCTTCGCCGCTGACTTCCTCCGGTTCGTGGACGAGGGCGTGGTCATCTACGTCCACACGAACGCGCCGCTCATGGCCTATGACTTCTCTTCTGACCTTGCTGCGCTGGCATTCGGCGAACCGGTTGAACCGCCGCCTGCGGTCACAGCGCTCGATCCGAAGGCTCTGGCCCGCTTCGCGGGGACCTACGAGTTCCCTTCCGGCGAGCGCTTTTCCCTTCAGGCGCGCGGGGGCCAGCTTCAGGTGGCCGATATCCCGGGCGCTCTGTTTGCGCGATTGATGGACCTCCAATCCCCCGGCGCGCCGCCGCTCGCCTCGACCGCGGAGAGAACACGGCGGCTGATTGAAGAGGGGTCGCGGGGGAACTACGAGGGCATCCACCAGCTTTTCGGCGGACGGATGCCGTTGGCGGAAATCGAGGCCGAAGAAGGACGCATCTGGAAGATGCGCCGTGACCAGTTCGGCGAGTTCAAGGCGGTTGAACTGCTTGGCGCCGCCGACCGTGGCCCGGCTGTGGTTGTCTACGTGCGGATGACGTTCGAGCGTCAGGTGCGCATCGCCCGCTACATCTGGCGCGGCGAAGAGTTCCTAGGTGTCCGTCCGGGCGGCGGTCCCGAGACGGCCCGCTTCCTCCCTACAGGTCCGACTGAATTCGCCGCTTTTACCCTGCGGCCACGCGCCACCGTTCGGCTGTCTTTCGAAGTGAAGAAAGATGGCCGCGTCGCCGGACTCGCCTTCACCTCAGGAAAGGCCACCGTGACGGCCCGTCCGGTCGCCCCCACAAACTAAAAGCCCCCCGGCGCTGCCGAGGGGCTTCAAACCAAGCTGAGGTTAGAGACTAGTCGTCGCCGTGGGCGCTGATGCCCTGCTGCTGCTGGCCGACGACGTCGTCAATGACGGTGTTGAGCTGGCTCAAGAGGATGTCCGGGGACTCCTTCTGGCTGGGGAGGCGGCCATCGGTCATCCCAGCGAGCAGGTTGTCGGGGTAGCTGTTCTGGCCGAGGACGACGAGCTGGCCCTTCTGGCTGGTGGTGATGTCGTCCCAGAGGTGGATGTTGTAGACGCAGCCCGGGTCGCCGGCCTGGATGTCGCCGGTGTAGCTGACGGCGCGGGCGCGGCAACCGCCGCAGTAGTGGCGGTAGTCGCAAACGCCGCAGTGGTCGCCGCGGTCGTCGCGGTCGCTGAGCAGGTCAAACAGCGAGTTGTTCCAGATGTCGAGGAAGTGCGAGCGGCGCAGGTCGCCCACTTCGTGAGAAGGAATGTAAACGCAGGGGTTGACCTTGCCGTTGGGCTGAATCGAACAGTAGCAGCGCCCCGCGCCGCAGCCGCCGATGTACTTGGAGAGCACCTTGGTCTGCTTGCCGCGGCCACTGCCGGCGTGGCCGGTGGCCATCAGCCCCTCTTCAGAGCCGTAGACGATGCAGGCGCGCCCGAACTGCGGCGCGGTGGACATGATGGAGATCTCGCCCTCCTGCAGGAACTTATTCAGCGTGCGCAGCAGGTTCTCGCGCTGGGCCGGCGTCAGGTCGTACTGGGCGATCTCCTTGCCGCGGCCCACGGGGATGAAGTTGAAGTGGACGAAGGTGGTGCAGCCGAGGTCCTTGGCCATGTTGATCATGTCGTCGGCGGTGTGGACGTTGGCGCGGGTGAAGCAGGTGGCGATGCCGGCGCGCAGGCCGGGGGTGGAGGCCACGTTGCGGATGCCTTCGGTGGAGCGCTTCCAGGCGCCCTTCAAGCCGCGGAAGCTATCGTGCTCGTCGGGGTCGATGGAGTCGAGCGAAACCTCGACGTACTTGACGCCGACTTCGACCAGGCGCTGGCAGACTTCCTTGGTCAGCATGGTGCCGTTGGTGGCCACGGTGACGTGGATCTTGCGCTTCTTGCAGTGCTCCAGCACTTTCCAGATGTCTTTGCAGACCAGCGGCTCGCCGCCGGCAAAGGCGACGAAGGGCACGTAGCTGTCCGCCATCTCATCGAGCACGCGCTTCTTCTCTTCCCAGGTCAACTCATCGGCCAGCGGCTTGTGGGTGGCGTCCTGATAGCAGTGCTTGCAGGTCAGGTTGCACGCCTGGGTAATGTTCCAGACCACGATGAGCGGCGCGACGAAGCGCTGCGGCGTGGTCAGCCCGTGGGTGGCGATGGACTTGGCGGTGTTGATCAGCGACCGCACTGTCGGCTGGTGGTGGAACACCTTTTCCTTGATGACTTCCTTGTCCACACCGCCCTTGGCGCGGAAAAACTCGATGGCCTGGTGCGGGATGAAATACTTGAACCGGTCGGCAACCGACAGGTTCGGGTCGTCGTAGGACGCGAATACCTTCTCGAGGTAGCATTGGCCGTCGGCGCCCTTGCGGGTCAGCAGGCCGAGGAACTTGCGCATGTGCGGATTGGAGAGGTAGTCCTCGAACGGGTGGCGGTCGACGCTCAGGGGCTTGGTGACCTTGGCCACCTGGGGTCGCTTCGCCGTGAGCAGCTTGAGTGCCTCAGCCATGAGCCATCTCCTTGCTACTTAGGTGCATTCGTTCCAATCCGTGCCAGAACGAAACCGGCACAATACCCTGAGCCGGGCTCGCAGGTCAAGTGCCTAATCGTCGCCCTGCGCCGAAGCCCCCACCGGCTCCACCGGAGGAGCCGTCGGCTTGGCCGCGGCGCCGAGCTGGATAAGCTGCGGCTTGGGCTTCTTCAGCACCACTTGCTCGTAGAGCTCGCGCGCTTGGCGCTCCTGCCATTCGAGCTTGCGGCGCATCCGCTCTTCTTCGGCGGCGGTCTGCGGAATGTCGTGCGCCACCTCGCGGTGACGGTTGACGTCCTCTTCGCGCAGCTGCAGCTTGGTGCGGAACTCGCCCAGAGGCACTGCCTTGCCCTTGGCGTAAATCTCATGCTTGCCGTGGCTGCGGTACCAGTCCGCCACGCTGGCGTTCTTGTACATGTTCTCGATGATCTGTCGCCAGCCAATGCCAGTGTTGTAGGCGCAGAAGGAAATTTCACCCTGCTGCGTGGCGTAGGGGATGATGCACATCTCCGTGCGCCGGAAGTCGTAGTTGAACAGGTCCTGGAACCACATCCCGGCGATGAACAGGAAGTTCCACGGGTCGGTCTCGCGGCGCTTGATGGCGTCCTCCAGCGTGCGCTGCGGGGACGAGTCGCCGTACTTCTTGGCTGTGTCCTTAGTCATGCCCAGCGACTTGTCGAACTTCTTCCACAGCGACGCCAGCGTCAGGCTGGGCGGCGCATTGTAGGGCTTGTAGTTCTTCAGCAGCGCCAGCCCCGCCATGATGGCGGAGAACTTGGGGCTGCGTCCGGCGTCGGTCACGGCCTGCATGTCGCGGATGAGCTGCGGCACGTTCAGGAACTCCGGCACCGGCGCCCACTCCCCGTTCTTCTTATTGACCATCAGCGCCGTGCCCACGCCGCAGTTGGGGTGGCAGGAGCAGCTCACCTGGCCCCAGTCGGCGTTGGGCCCGTGGGCCACGTCGGCGATGTCGGCAAACGCGCCCATCAGCGAGAGCGGGAACCAGTCGCGGGTGGGCTCGGTGATGCCGACCTGCTTCTTCACGTCGTTGGCCATGTGGCTCAGCGTGTAGCGCTGGCGGAGGCGCCGCTCGGCGGTGATGTCTTCATCGCGCCCGGTAAAGCTCACCGGCTGGAAGGCGATGAAGCAGATCTTGTTCGGGTTCTCGCGGGCGAAGTTGATGATGGGACCCACCTGGTCGTTGTTGATGCCGTTGATGAGCGTGGTAACCAGGATGATCTCGACCCCGGCTTCGTGCAGGTTGTCGATGGCCTTCAGCTTGACGTCGAACAGGTTGCCCACCTGGCGGTGGCTGTTGGCGTCGTTGCCGATGCCGTCGAACTGCAAGTAGACGTAGCGCAGCCCGGCCTCAAAAGCCCGGCGGCAGTAGTCCTTCGACTTGGCGAACTCGATCCCGTTGGTCGCCGCCTGTACCGAGTTGTAGCCCACCTTGCGCGCGTAGCGCACCGCGTCGACGAAGTAGGGCGACATCGTCGGCTCGCCGCCCGAGAACTGCACCGACATCTGCCGCTTGGGCTTGAGGGTGATGGCGTTGTCAAGGATTTCGGTGACCTCTTCCCAGGTCAGCTCGTGCACGAACCCCACCTGGTTGGCGTCCATGAAGCAGGGGTCGCACATCATGTTGCAACGGTTGGTGAGGTCGACGGTGAGCACTGAGCCGCGCCCGTGCTGGATGGTCGAGGAGCCGTGGTTGTGCAGATCTTTGTCGTTGTGCGAACGGATGTCGCGTCCGGGGAAGTTCTTCTCAATCCAGGAGAGAAACTTCGAGTCCACCGCCATCATGTCTTCGAAGTGGCCGTGGATGGGGCAGTCTTTCTCCATCCAGACCTCGCCGTCGCGCTCGACGATGCGGGCCTTGATTTCGCCCACCTTCTCGTTCAGCAGCGTCCGCCAGTCCTGCTCCCCGCCCATAATCCGCTCCCGGGCTTCCTTCACGCACTCCGGGCACAGCGAGTCGGTCTCCCGCGGCCAGCCGAGGGTCGGCTTGGTCTTCTGGTAGGACTTCAGCAGCGGCTTCTCCGACCACTTGGGGATGAACGACGCGTTGGGCCGGTACTTGTTGAAGAACTGGATGGTGTTGAACGCCGCCCCGGCGGTGTGGCACAGGGCGGTATCGAATATTTTCAAAACGCGCGTACTCAGCGTGGGCATGCAACTCCCCCTTTAGGGTTCAGATTGGGGCCAGTGGCCGACTCGAGCAATAAGCCTATTAGACCCTGGTTCAGAATAGTCAAACCTCTTAACCTCGGGTCATCCACCAAATAGACCCCTGCCATCAAAAACACCGGGGTAGTCTACCCTAAGTTGATGGAAAACATAAGGGTTTCCCCTGAACGGGGAAAAATAGGGGTCAAACGGGGTCAATCCTGCCCTCAATGGGGCCTAACCCCTTTCCCGACAAAGCGTTTCGGGCGATTCCTAGCGCGCGGCGCGCTCCGTCTGGCCCCGGACAGCCGCCTTCAGCTCCGCCAGCTCGGCCGCCTGCTCGGCCAGCAGCTTCCGCAGGGCGGATACTTCGGCGGCCAGCGTGGTCGCCTTTTCGCGCACATGGCTGTCGAACAAGATGGAGATGCGCTTGTGCTTGATGCCGTTGACGGTCTCGGCCACTTCGCTCCAGCGTACTCGCTCGGCCGCCCGCGCCACCACGTAGCTGATCTCAAACCGATCGCTGTCCTTCATTGCATGGCCGG